>NZ_PXWF02000023.1 GCF_003011895.2 Massilia glaciei
AACAGGGCTTCGCCAAGACCTCGACGCGCGAGATCGCGCTCGCCGCCGGCACCAACGTGGCCGCCATCAGCTACTACTTCAACGACAAGGCGGGGCTGTACCGGGCCGCCTTCGTCAAGCCGGCGCCCAACGCCCAGGACGAGATCGCCGAGTTCACGGCCGTCGGCGCCAGCCTGCGCGAGTCGCTGCGGATGTTCTACGCCCAGTTGCTCGCCCCGCTCAAGCAGGGCGACCTGGCCCGGCTGTGCATGCGCCTGTGGTTCCGCGAGATGCTCGAGCCGACCGGCCTGTGGCACGAGGAGATCGACAACGGCATCCGCCCCGCGCACGCGGGCCTGGTGCTGGTGCTGGGCCGCCACCTGGGCGTCAAGGAGCCCGGCGACGACGTCGCAAGGCTGGCCTTCAGCGTGGTCGGGCTGGCGCTGCAGCTGATGGTCGCGCGCGACGTGATCGACAAGATCGGCCCCCAGCTGCTCGCCACCGAGGACGCGATCGACACCTGGATGGCGCGCCTGGTCGACTACGCCGAGGCGATCGTCGAGGCCGAAAAGAAGCGCTTGGCCGCGCCGCCAACATCAAAAACATCAAAAACATCAAAACCAGTGAAAAGAAAGACCAGTCCATGATCCGACTCCGTACCCTCCTGCTGGCGGCCGCCCCGCTGGCCCTGGGCGCCTGCGCCGCCAGCGCGCCGCCCGCCAGCGTGGCCCCGTTGCTGCCGGCCCAATGGCAGGCGCCGCTGCCGCACGACGGCAAGCTGGGCGACCTGTCGCAATGGTGGCGCGGCCAGGGCGACCCGCTGCTGGCGCAGCTGATCGAGGCGGCGCAGCGGGTCAACCCGACGCTCGCGTCCGCGCAGTCGCGCATCGCCCAGTCGCGCGCCGAGCGCGTGGCCGCCAGCGCCGCCCTGCTGCCCTCGCTCGACGCGGCCTCGAGCGTGAACCGCGCCAGCCAGCAAAGCGCGCTGCCCGGCGGCACCACCAGCCAGGCGGCGCTGCAGTCGTCGTGGGAGCTCGACCTGTTCGGCGGGCGGCGCGCCGCGCGCACGGCGGCGCAGGCGCGCCTCGCCGGCGCCGAGGCCGGCTGGCACGAGGCGCGCGTCTCGGTCGCGGCCGAGGTGGCCAACCAGTACTACGGCCTGCGCGCCTGCGAGCAATTGCTGATCGTGGCCAGGCAGGACGCCGCCTCGCGCGCCGACACCGCGCGCCTGACCGAGCTGACCGCCAAGGCCGGCTTCCAGGCCCCGGCCACGGCGGCGCTGGCGCGCGCCAGCGC
>NZ_PXWF02000230.1 GCF_003011895.2 Massilia glaciei
CAGGCCGAGCTCCTCGAGGTCGTTCTTGTCCCACTGGATCACGCTGCGCTCGGGCATGGCGGCGTTCTCGATCGGCACCAGGCGCGACAGCTTGCCCTTGGCGATCACGAAGCCGCCCGGATGCTGCGACAGGTGGCGCGGAAAGCCGAGCAGGAGCTGGGCCAGCGCGGCCCACTGCCGGGCCGGCGCCGATTCGGGGTCGAGCCCGCTCTCGGCGAGGCGCTTGAGCAGGTCGCTCTTGCTGTCGAACCAGTGGTGCGTCTTGCTCACCTTCTCGACCAGAGCGAGGTCGATGCCGAGCGCGCGCCCGCTGTCGCGCAGCGCGCTCTTGGGCCGGTAGCTGATGACCACGGCGGCCAGCGCGGCGCGGGCGCGCCCGTACTTGTTGTAGATGTACTGAATCACCTCCTCGCGCCGCTGGTGCTCGAAGTCGACGTCGATGTCGGGCGGCTCGTTGCGCTCCTTGGAGATGAAGCGTTCGAACAGCAGGTTGCCGCGCGCCGGGTCGACCTCGGTCACGCCCAGGCAATAGCACACGGCCGAGTTGGCCGCCGAGCCGCGCCCCTGGCACAGGATGCCCTGCGAGCGGGCGAAGCGCACGATGTCGTAGACGGTCAAAAAATACGGCTCGTAGCGCAGCTCGCCGATCAGTCCGAGCTCGTGCTCGATCTGCGCCTGCACCTTGGCCGGGATGCCCTCCGGGAACCGGTGGTGCGCGCCGATATAGGTTTCGGCGCGCAGGTAGCCGACCGCGGTCTGTCCGGGCGGCACCAGCTCGTCGGGGTATTCGTAGCGCAACTCGTCGAGCGAGAAGGTGCACAGGCGGGCGATGCGCACCGTCTCGGCGAGCGCCTCGGGGCTGTGGATGTTGGCCAGGCGCAGGCGCGCGCGCAGGTGCTGCTCGGCGTTCTGGGCCAGGCCGTAGCCGCACTCGGCGACCGGCTTGCCGAGCCGGATCGCGCTCAGGGTGTCCTGCAGCGGCTTGCGCGAGCGCACGTGCATGCACACGTGGCCGAGCGCGGTCACGGGCAGCTTGTGCTGCCAGGCGACCTCCTCGATGGTGGCGCGATGGGCGTCGTCGAAGGCGCGGTGCAGCAGCGTCAGGCCGATCCAGGCGCGCCCCCCGAAATGGGCCGACATCCAGGCCGCCTGCGCGTGCAGCCGGTCGAGGTCGGCCGCGTCGTGCCCGGGGTAGGCCGGCAGCAGGATCGCCAGGCAGTCGGGCAGGCCCTTGAGGTGGGCGAACTCGGGCGCGGGGTCGGCGATGTCGGCCGGGTGCAGCAAATAGGTGCCCTTTTCGCTGCGGGTGCGCCCCAGCGTGATCAGTTCGGACAGGTTGCCGTAGCCGTTGCGGTTGCGGGCCAGCGCGATCAGCGACAGCGCCACCCGGCCGTCGGCCTGGCGCAGGTGGAAATGGGCGCCGACCAGCAGCGGCAGGTTCGCCTTTTTGGCCTCGGCATGGGCGCGCACCACGCCGGCCAGCGAGCACTCGTCGGTGATCGCGAGCGCCGAGTAGCCCAGCTGGACGGCGCGCGCGACGAGCTCCTCGGCGTGCGAGGCGCCCTGCAGGAAGGTGAAGTTGGACAGGCAGAACAGCTCGGCGTAGTCGGGCAGGCCGGCGGGAAAGCCCGCGGGCTGGCGCTCCGGGCCCGGCGCCTGCGGCAGGCTGGACGGGGGCAAGGTGTGTGACATGGGGCAATAAACTACTGTACAAAAACAAGGGGTATCCATTTAGCTCCAGT
>NZ_PXWF02000231.1 GCF_003011895.2 Massilia glaciei
GCGCTCGGCTGGAATGGTCCACAGTTTCGCGCCAAGGTCGATCTCGGCCCATGTCGCACCACGCACCTCTCCCGAGCGGCACGCAGTCAGGATCGCGAACTCGATCGCGCGCGCGGCAACGCCCTCCCGTTCCCTGAGTAATTTCATGAAACCGCCGATCTCCCGCCACGGAAGTGCCGGATGGTTCTTCACCGGCGCAATCTTGTTGGGGTTGGCAAGAAGGTTTTCCAGATGCCCGCGCCAGCGGGCTGGGTTGTCGCCCAGCCGAAATTTACTGACGGTGGCCCAGTCGATGATGCTTTCAATACGTCCGCGCAACCGGACCGCGGTCTCCGTCTTCTCGCGCCATATCGGGCTCAGCACTTTT
>NZ_PXWF02000232.1 GCF_003011895.2 Massilia glaciei
GTCGCGGCGCCCGGCCACGGCCTGCTCGAGGCGCGCGGTGGCGGCGCCGAGCGCGTGCGCGCCGAGGTTGGCGGCGGTGCCGCGCAGGGTGTGGGTGAACACGGCCGCCTCGTCGTAGCGGGCCTCGCGGCACAGCTGGCCCAGATGGGCCGGGGCGTCGGCGAAGCGGCGGTGGAACATCACCAGCAGGTCGTGGTACAGCGGCGCGTTGTCGCGGCAGCGCCGCAGGCCGTCGGCCAGGTCGATCCCGGGCAGGTGCGCCGGCAGGCGCGGCGCCGGCATGGCGCCGGCCGCGGCGCCGGCCCCGGCGCCGATGTCGATGCCGATGCCGATGCCGATGCC
>NZ_PXWF02000233.1 GCF_003011895.2 Massilia glaciei
CGACTTTTGGTGCGACAGCCCTGGCCAGTACACCACGTGTACCTACGTCGATGAAAAATGCTGATTTAGGTACACCACGTGTACTAGGCGCATGATCAAAGAGAGCCTTTAGGTACGCCACGCGTACTTAAACGGCTTGTTTTCGGCTTCCGACTAGTACGCCTCGTGTACACCTCTATAGATTTACCATCTCCATACCGCAACGCGGGCATGATTACATAACCGACAGTGACCTAAAACGAGGATCCAATGGCAAGCACGACAAATAGCAAGGCCATCGTACCGAAGGCGAGCACGGCGAACGTGCTAACCGTAACAGAGGAGGAAGGAAAGAGCCCGGAGCGCCAAAAGGCAGAACTGGGCCTGTCCTCCGCCATCGCAAACTCCGTTACATCGTCCAATTTCGCCAGCGGGTCATTTGGCGTGCTGAAATTGTCCGAAGCCGTTGGGGTGATGAGGGAAAAGATCGCTCGGGTAAAGAGTGGCGACTTGTCTGATTTGGAAGCGACGTTAATCGCGCAGGCGGCAACGCTCGACACTGTGTTCAATGAGCTTGCAAGAAGAGCCGCGCTGAACATGGGCGAACATCTGAGCGCCACCGAAACCTATATGCGGCTGGCGTTAAAGGCGCAGGCGCAATGCAGGTCAACGCTTGAAACTCTGGCCGAAGTGAAGAACCCACGGCAAGCAACGTTCGTCCATCAGCAGAACATCGCCGGCCAGCAGCAGGTGAACAACGGCGGCGATAACGCGACCAGTACGCGCGCAGGCGCACCCGCGCACGGGAAATCGTGAATCAATCGAAACGAACTATTGGAGGCGCAGCATGGCGAACGGATGGACACCGGAGCGACGGGCACGGCAAGCGGCACTAATCCGAACCTGGAGGCCCTGGGAGTGCTCTACAGGGCCTAGCACGGCGGCAGGCAAGGCGCGCAGCAGTTCCAATGCCGACAAGCCGGAATCGTTCAACAGGCGAACGCGGGAGTTGAAAAGAGAGGTTGCCGCGCTTATGGCTCAGGCGACGGAAATCAGTAATTTTTTAAAGTGAACTATGAGGCTCCTGGGGCAATATTCCGTCGGGCCATTTCGGATGAGTCGGCAGACGTATCTAACCTCCTAGCCGAATAGCTGCCCCACCGGTAGACGCTTGCTACCGTCGAGTACAATTGACAGCAATCGGCCATTAGCGGGCCTTCATTTTCTGGGGCTCCGGATTACCACACAGTATGCGCTACGTAGGCACGCCTACGATCACACTCGAAGCCTTGAAAATAGCCGTACTCTCAGCACCCACTGCCAGGCAAAGATGCTTGGCACTTTCTTTGGTGATGATGGCGGCAATCGAGCCGCCTCCGCTAAGGTCAATGACAACTTCGGTATTGACCGCGCCTGGCTGAATGCGCGCTACCGCATCGGGGTGATTAACAAGGCGCGCGTGCAAAGTAGCGTTAGCGCTTCAGAAGGTCGGTCAGCTTGTCTGTTCGATCAGATTGGGTCTTGACGAAGCTGGCCTGCGCTTCCGTCTCGCGCTGGCTCGCTGCCACCATCTCATTCATCAACTGGCGATATTGGGTTAAATTCGCTTCGTCATGGAACAAAAGGTTAACCGGCGGCCCTTTATCGACGACGTAGCGGCCTGGGATAGAGTCCATTAGATCGAGAATGGCCGTGATCGTGCCGCTGGTATCCTTCCCTGAACTGACGAGTGCGTCGACGTAGGCACTGAGCTGGGCCGAGGACTCTTCGAACCCCTTCAAAGCAGACCCCGCCATGGCAGCAGGCATCTGCGACTGCGCCGCCTGAATGCCGAGCTTGCCACGGGCGGTAGCTGCATCCAACTGGCTCTTGTATTCGCCGGTGGACTGCTGCCACACGCTCAGCATTGCGCGGGTTTGGGCACGGATGCTTGGTGACGCCAGTGACGTTGGCGTGAGCATCGTTTCGACCTGGAGGCCGGAGACTACTTTGGTGAAGGCGGCGGTAATCGTGATTAGTTCTCGGCTGTAGGCGGCCTGCGCCAGCATTAGTGGCTCCAACATCCCAACCTGAGCATCTTTGACCTCTTGGTCGCTAACCTTTCCGCCGGACTGGAGTTTGCTCATTAGCGGGGCCGCCCGCGCCAGCGAAACTAACGCCTGGCGTTCTTCGCTGATCGAGGCATACGTCTTGTAGTTGACCCCGCCCACCACAAAGAGTGCTGCCAGGACGGCTGCGAATCCTGGAGGCATCCGGGAAGGAAGGCGGAACACCGCGTATGCGAAGAGGCCGTACACCAGCCACTCGCCGAACCAGTACCCGACTGCGTTTCCTCCGGCATCATTGTCCGCAGCCTGAAACTGGCTTGTGGCGGCGAACAAACCGATTACCAGCACTGCTACGACAGCGATGAAAGTTCGAATCCGATGACTGCGTTTCGTTTTCGCTTCCAGGGCCGTCGCTTCGGGCATCGCAGGTTTTGTCGGGCGTTGGGCACGCCAGCCCGCAACAGTCCAAACGATACCCCAGAGGACCACGAGCGGAAGGATACCAAACCCGAGGACTTGGCCTACGCGGTGGTCGTCGTCAGAGACTAAGAGGGCAAGACAGAGCCAAACGGCTGACACAACCAGCCCAACTCGAGTTTTCCATCCGAATCTCATTGCGTTCCTCTCAGAAGCTCATTGCGAAGTACTTGTCATTCTTGATTTTGCGCGCGGCAGACAGACCAGCGTTGGCGGAAGTGCTCATGGTTTTCCTTATATTCATGCAAACCATTTCCGCGTTATTCTGACAGTATTTCCGATGAGCCACAAATAAAATGGTCGGGAGTGACCGTTCAGTGGATCAAGAAACTTCATTTCCGTGTCGCTGGAGCCTTGAGAAGCGAGGGGCAGGATTGGGGCGTCAGCTGCCGAGCCGCCCGACCCAACGTGCCGTCGAGTACAATCGGCAGGGATCGGCAGAGATCGGCCAGATGCTGACGGCCGCGATGGCCGCGATGTCTAAGCGTAGTTGGGCTAGTACCTTGCTGCTCAACGACGGGGAGTGGCAGTTTGCGCGGGTGCTCAGTTTTGATCATGGCCCGGCGAAAAAAACGGGACCCAAAATGCTCTAAGCGTCCAGTGGCGGCAGGGCGTTGAGCAAGCGTCGAGGTATGGGATGGTCAGGGATGCTCACCAGGTGAATTGAATCGACATGTCATCCTCATTAAACAGGTGCGCAGTCGTGCCGGTCTGCGCATCGAAAATAAAATAGTTCACCGAGTCCCTAAACACCAAATGCCTTTCATCGAGCCAGCCGCTGATAACCAGCGTGCGGCCCTCGCAGTGCGTATAGCGCCCTACAGCGACCGGCCGGGCCACGCCTTTATCGCTGGTGACAATCAGCTGGTAGGGATCGGCGCCCCGACTGTTATCGAAGTGGGCGTGGAGTGTGTGGCCCGCATTCCATGCCGATTGCCCGCCCAGGCTAGAGGGCAGAACGAGATCCTCGTATGCGGGAATGACGCGCGCCCCGCGCAAGAATTCGTGACGTATCGCGGACCGGTTGTATCGGCCCGCTAGCTTCTCCAGCCGCCCGGTCGCGATACGATAGGAAAAATAGTCGAAGCCTTCCTTGGTCGCCATGTTGCGCATCAGGATCAGCAGTGATTTCCCGTCGTGCGACCAGCCCGCCGATACGTATGCGGTCCTGTTTACACGCAGGGGCGGGAACGGGACGGCGATCAGACGCATTGTTGTGGTGTCGAACAGAAAAATGCCAACGCGGCTGGTATCCGTCCAGCGGCTGTCGTGGCTCGCGCTGATTGCGAGATAACGGCTGTCCGGTGAAAAGCCCGGAATGCCACCACCCCATGCGGGATGTTCGTACACCAGATGATCGTTCTGCTTGTGCCGGTCGTACATCCAGTACTGGGTTTTCCCGGTCCCCTTGAGCACGCCGTTGTAGCTCAACCAGCGCCCGTCCCTGGAAGGCAGAAGGGTCGGCGTCATGTAAAAGCGGTGATCGGACAAGAGCGTTCTCTCTCCCGACCCCAGTTTCATCTTCACCAAGCGCCCGGAAAATTCCATCACATACAACGGCACGTCGCTGCGCATCGATGCCAGCGAAACCTTGTTCGAATTGGCCGCAGAAGATCGGCCGCACCCAGCAGATCCTCCAATCGAGGCAATACTCGCATGGGCGGCGGTCAGAGCGAACACTACAAGGGTCAGCCGGGCTGTCAAAGTGCGATGCATGATCTCGGAAGAGGTTGTTGGTCCAAGGTGCGACTCTACACTAGTCCGTCCCCGGTATCAGAGCATCAAAATAATGCTCAACAGGACCGCCTACGTCCTCCGCGCAAAGGTCGGCTTCGGGGCGTTAGCCGCCGATCATCGGGACACGATCAGCCAGATTGAGTCAGTACGTCGCGCATAGTAAGCCACCCGCGAGCGCGCCCGACCTTGCCGTGTCGATAGAAAGCCACATTCCAATTTGTTGGTATTTTTGTTGGTATTTCCTCTAGATTCCGAACATCCGCATAGGAGAATGTGATTCCGGCTCCGGCACCAAGCAACCATGTATTGAATTGAAAAACCCAGGCCTCTGGGTTTTTTTTCGTCGATGCCGTGAACGAGGCCGGGACCGCCCATCCGGCCACTTTCGCATCGCGACCCGGATGGTGTAGCATTCAGCCCGGCACCGCCGACCATCCAAGGACTAGAATTGAACAACGCTGCGAACATCACCATCAACGAGGAACTGCGTTCCTTCATCGATCCACTGACCTCCAACGAATACGCCGCGCTCGAACGCAGCCTGCTGGCCGAGGGCTGCCGCGACGCCCTTGTGCTGTGGGGTGATGTGCTCATCGACGGGCATAACCGCTACGCGATCTGCCAGCGCCACAACATCGCATTCAACACAGTGCAAAACGCCACCTTCGCCTCGCTCGAGGATGTGATGCTGTGGATGATCGATAACCACCTGGCGCGCCGCAGCGTCTCGGACTACCAGCGCGGCGTGCTCGCGCTGCGCAAGAAGGACATCGTCGCCGCGCAGCGCGCCGCCGAGCCGCAAGCCGATGCCGCGGACGCGGCGCCGGCGCCGGCGTCGCCGCCATGGAACACGCGCGAGGACGTCGCCAAGGCGGCCCGCGTCTCGCCCAACACGATCGGCCAGATCGAGCGCATCCAGAAGGCGGCCACGCCGCAACTGGTCGAAGCGGTTCGTTCCGGCACGATCTCGATCAACGCGGCCGCCAACGTCGCCTCGCTGCCCGAGGCGGTGCAGAACGCCGCCGTCGCGGGCGGGCGCAAGGAGTTGCAGCAGGCGGCCCGGCAGGTGCGCGAGCAAAAGGCCGCGGCGCGGCCTCCGAAGGAGGCGCCCGCCGATGCCGAATCCGAATTGCGCGCGCAAGTGGCCGCGCTGCGCGAAAAGGTCGGCAGCCTCACGGCCGAAAACGCCGTCCTCAGGGAACGCCTCGCCGCGCTCGATTGAGCGCCCGATTGAGCGCCCGATGCAGCGCCGATCGCAGATTGAACGCCGAGTAATCGCCGAGTAATCGCCGAACAAACGCCGAACAAACGCCGAACAAACGCAGCACCCGATCCGGCAATCCTCACCAGGAGACCATCCGATGTTCCAAACCCGCCTCGCCGTTGTGACTTTGCTTGGATGCGCCGCCTTCGGCGCCATGCTCGGCGCCACCGCGGCGCCACAGTCGGCGCTCAAGGCGCAAACCGCGCAGGAGCACGCGCGCTGGAAAAAATCGGCCTCCGACGTGACCATCCTGCGCGACAAATGGGGCATTCCCCACGTGTTCGGCAAGAGCGACGCGGACGCCGTCTTCGGGCTGTTGTACGCGCAGGCCGAGGACGACTTCAACCGGGTCGAGCGCAACTACATCACGGCGCTCGGTCGCATGGCCGAAGTCGAGGGCGAGTCGGCGCTCTGGAGCGACTTGCGCATGAAGCTGTTCATCAGGCCGGCCGACATGAAGGCCAAGTACGCGGACAGCCCGGCATGGCTCAAGAAGCTCATGGTGGCGTTTGCGGACGGCCTCAATTTTTACCTGCACACGCATCCCGAAGTCAAACCGAAATTGATCACCCATTTCGAGCCATGGATGGCGCTCGCTTTCAGCGAGGGCAGCATCGGCGGCGATATCGAAGACATCAACCTGGCGCGGCTCGAGCAGTTTTACGGCAAGGGCGGCAAGCCCGCGCTGGCCGATTCCGGCTTCAATGCCAACGCCGAGCCGCGCGGCTCGAACGGCTTTGCCATCGCGCCCAAACTGAGCGCGAGCGGCAACGCGCTGTTGCTGATCAATCCGCACACCTCGTTCTACTTCCGGCCCGAGGTGCACATGGTCAGCGAGCAGGGTCTCAATGCCTACGGCGCCGTCACCTGGGGCCAGTTTTTCGTGTACCAGGGTTTCAACGAGCGGGCAGGGTGGATGCACACCTCCGGCGGCGGCGACGTGATCGACGAATACCGCGAGACCGTGGTCGAAAAGGACGGCAGGTATTTCTATAAATACGGCGGCGGCGAGCGTTTGGTGCGCGCGGAGGCCATCACGCTGCCATTCAAGGGCGCCGGCGGGATGGACAGCAAGACCATCACCGCCTACTTCACCCACCACGGTCCGGTGGTGCGCGCCGCCGACGGCAAATGGATCGCGGTCAAGCTGATGGAGGAGCCGCTCAAGGCGCTGATGCAGTCGTATTCGCGCACCAAGGCCAAAAATTATGCGGCCTTCACCAAGACCATGGAGCTGCGCACCAATTCCTCGAACAATACGGTGTTCGCGGACCGGGACGGCAATATCGCCTACTTCCACGGTAACTTTGTGCCGCGCCGCGATGTGCGCTTCGACTGGAAGCTGCCGGTCGACGGCAGCGATCCGGCCACCGAATGGAAGGGCCTGCACCGGATCGGTGAAACCATCACCCTGTTGAACCCCGCCAGCGGGTATATCCTCAACACAAACAACTGGCCGTTCTCGGCTTCGGGCGCCAGCAGCCCGCGCATTGAAAGCTATCCGTCGTACATGTGGACGCTGCCCGAAAACCACCGCGGCGTCCACGCGGCGCGGGTGCTCGAAAAGCGCAAGGACTTCACCCTCGAGAGCCTGATCGCGAGCGCCTACGACACCGCCTTGCCCGGCTTCGAGCGGCTCATCGCAAACCTCGGCCGCGCCTACGACGGGCTGGCTGCGGACGACCCGCTCAGGGCCCGGTTGCAGGCCCAGGTGGCGGCCTTGCGCGGCTGGGACACGCGCTACTCGGTCGAGTCGGTGCCGACCTCGCTGGCCATCTACTGGGGCCAGGACATGGTGGCGCGCGCCGCCGCCGCGGCCGGCGCCATGAGGGTGCCGGTGCACGACTACATCGGCGCCAACGTGGCGCCGCGCGAGCAACTCGAGGCGCTGGCGCGCGCCAGCGCCAAGCTCGAGGCCGACTTTGGCAGCTGGCAGACACCGTGGGGCCAGATCAACCGGTTCCAGCGCGTCAGCGGCGATGTGCGCCAGCAGTACGACGACAGCAAGCCGAGCTATCCGGTGGCGTTCCCTTCGGCGGCCTGGGGCGCGCTGGCGTCGTTCGGCATGACGGCCAAACAAACCACCAAGCGCCTCTACGGCGACCGCGGCAACAGCTTCGTGGCGGCGGTCGAGTTCGGCCCGCGCGTCCGCGCCAAGAGCATCCTCGCGGGCGGGCAGAGCGGCGATCCGGCCTCGCCCCATTTCAACGACCAGGCCGAGATGTACAGCAAGGGCGAATTCAAGGACGTGCTGTTTTACAAGGCCGATATCGAGCGCCACCTGGCGCGGAAATACCACCCTGGCCAGTAGGTGCGGCACGGTTTATCGTCGCTCAAGGTAGTCGTTGATTAATGTTATTTCAATTGTAATCCGTGGGAAATTACTGTTTACTGGGAAAGGCAAACGCATCACGTCCTTCACCGTATTTTCCCCACAGGAGTGCAAATCTTGACCACGAAGCCGCCGGCCCTTAGATCCCTTTCCCTGGCGTTGTTGCTGTCCGTGAGCGCGGCGGCTGGCGCCGAAACCATCGTTTACACCAGCGAGGCCGGTTTGCCGGCCGCCAGCACGGGGCCGGTGCAAGGCGGTGGCGCCTTCGACCGGCTCGCCGTGGCCGCCAAAGTCGCGACGGGCGGTGATTTCGTGCTCCCGGCCGCCATGGCCGGGGGCGGCGCCGGCGCGCACGCCTTCAAGTTGGCCGATTCGACAGCCGACAGCCTCATCGGCGTCGCGTCGACCCGGCCAGTGGGGCCCGCCAGCGTCGATCCGGCAGGCGCCGCCTACTGGTCCACCGCCAACAATGCGGCGCCCGCGGTGCCCGAGGCGGACAGCTACACCATGCTGCTGGCCGGCTTGCTGGTCATGGCCTGGCTGATCAAACAGCACGACAACTAAGAGGCGGAGAGTCTTTCGACCATGCCCTTCCATCCCGCCGGAAAGCGCCCGCTCGTCGTTGCAAATGCTCGCCATAGCCCGAGCTATGGCTGTGCTTTGCGCCTCGATCGGCCACCTTCGGGCGCGCTGCTCGGGCACGTCAGAAAAACTCTCAGCCTCTGATCCCCCACCATTGCCGGCCTTGCTATAATCGCGCTCTTTCGTTGGCGAGAGCGGGCAGTGGCAAAACTTTACTTCAGGTATTCGGCGATGAACGCCGGCAAGTCGACCGCGATGCTGCAAGTGGCCCACAACTACGAGGAGCAGGGCCAGAAAGTGCTGCTTTACACCGCCTCCATCGACAGCCGCTACGGCGTCGGCAAAGTCACCTCGCGCCTCGGGCCGCAGCGCCAGGTCGACACCTTCGACGGCGACACCGACTTCCTGGCCAGCGTGCCGCAGGTCGCCTGCGTGCTCGTCGACGAAGCCCAATTCCTTTCCACCGTCCAGGCCCAGCAATTGCACCAGCTGGCCCAGGTTAGGGGCGTGCCCGTCATCTGCTACGGCTTGCGCACCGACTTCATGGGCGAGCCGTTTCCCGGCTCGGCCTACCTGTTGGCCCTGGCCGACGACATCGAAGAGCTCAAAAACATTTGTGCCTGCGGCAAGAAGGCGACGATGAACATCCGCGTCGACGCGCAGCGCCGCCGCATCCGCCAGGGCGAGCAGGTCAGCATCGGCGGCAACGAACGCTACTTCCAGGCCTGCGGGCGCTGCTTCTACGCGGGCTGAGCCCCACCATGTCCGCCTTCGACTGCGGCGCGTTGGCGCCGGCCATCGTCTGCCGGCACGGCGACTTGTTGCTCTATCTGCTGCCCTCGGCCGGCCTGGCGCTGGTGATCCGCGCGCTGGCCGGCAGCCATCCTTTCTTCTTCGTGTTCACCGTCGCCGGCACCGTGTGCCACGAGCTGGCGCACTTTTGGGTGGGCTGGCTCACGGGCGCGCGCCCGAGCTCGCTGTCGGTGATCCCGCGCCGCGCCGGCCAGCACTGGCAGCTCGGTTCGGTCACGCTGACCCGGGTGCGCTGGTACAACGCCGCGCCCGCCGCGCTGGCGCCGTTCCTGATCATCGCGCTGCCGTTCGCCGTGGCCTGGTGGCGCACCGGCCCCGGCTGGCGCTTCGAACTGGCCGACCTGGCAATCGCGCTCGCGCTGGCGCCCCAGTGGTTGTCTTTCTGGCCATCGGGCGCCGATTGGCGTGTCGCCCGGCGCTCCTGGCCCTTGCTGTTGCCGCTCGCCGGTGCCGGCTGGCTGGCCCTGGGCGGCGCGCGGACTCTGTTTCAATTTGTAAAATCGTGAGGGTCGACCGGGAAAGTCGTTAAGCTCGGGTGTAAGTGCGCATATCGCGCTTGCTTCAAGCTGGCTCTGCAAACTGGCGATCCTGTTAGAATCGCGTACAGTGAGGAATGATTGCCTCGAGGCGCACTTGGGATCGCACCAAATGCCCGCAGATACACCGGATAACGCTCGGAGAAACATCGAATGAAAAAGCAACTACTGATCGCCATGATGGCCTTCGCCGTGTCCACCGAAGTGGCCATGGCACAAAACAAACAAGCGGTGGGCCCGATCAATCTCAAGCCGGTCGCGGGCCAGACGCAGGCGGCGCTGATGACGGCGCATTTCTTCACCAACTACCATTACAAGGCGATGCCGCTCGACGACGGCATGTCGGCGAAAATCTTCGACCGCTATTTCAAATCGCTCGACGGCGACAAGCTCATCTTCCTGGCCAGCGACATCGAGCAGTTCTCGGTGATGCGCACCCGCCTCGACGACGCGATCGAGAACGAAGACTTGCGCGTGCCGTTCATCATCCACTCGCTGTACCAGCAGCGCTTCGCCCAGCGCCTGGCCTACTCGCGCGAACTGCTCAAGACCAAACCCGACTTCACCATCAACGAGAGCTTGCAGCTCGACCGCGAAAAGGCCGAGTGGCCCAAGAACGAGGACGAGGTCCGGGACATCTGGCGCAAGCGCGTCAAGAACGACTGGCTGCGCCTCAAGCTGGCCGGCAAGAACGACAAGGCGATCCGCGAAACGCTCGACAAGCGCTACGAGAACTATCAAAAGCGCGTGCGCAAGCTCGATGGCGAGGACGTGTTCCAGGCCTTCATGAACGCCTACTCGACCTCGATCGACCCGCACACCAACTACCTCGGTCCGCGGGCGGCCGAAAACTTCGACATCTCGATGCGCCTCTCGCTCGAAGGCATCGGCGCGGTGCTGCAAACGCGCGACGAATATACGGTCATCCGCGAGATCGTCGCCGGCAGCCCGGCCTTCATGTCGGGCAAGCTCAAAGTGGGCGACCGCATCGTCGCCGTGGCCCAGGGCAGCGCGCCGTTCGTCGACGTGCTCGGCTGGCGCATCGACGACGTCGTGCCGCTGGTGCGCGGCGCCAAGAACTCCAAGGTGCGCCTCGACGTGCTGCCGGCCGACGCCGGCACCGACGCCAAGCACACGATCGTCACGCTCACGCGCCAGAAGATCCGCATGGAGGAGCAGGCCGCCAAGAAGTCGATCATCGAAGTGCGCGACGGCGCCATGACGCGCCGCGTCGGCGTGGTCTCGCTGCCGACCTTCTACCTTGATTTCGAGGCGCGCCGCCGCGGCGACCGCGACTACAAGAGCGCCACGCGCGACGTCGCCCGCATCCTCGGCGAACTCAAAAAGGCCAAGGTCGACAACGTCCTGATCGACCTGCGCAACAACGGCGGCGGTTCGCTCGACGAGGCGATCGAGCTGACCGGCCTGTTCATCGACAAGGGCCCAGTGGTGCAGCACCGCAGCGCGGGCGGCAAGGTCACCGTCGAAGTCGACACCAACGCCGGCATCGCGTGGGACGGCCCGGTGGGCGTGCTGATCAACCGCAGCTCGGCCTCGGCATCCGAAATTTTCGCCGCCGCCATCCAGGACTACGGCCGCGGCCTGATCATCGGCGAGCCGACCTTCGGCAAGGGCACCGTGCAGTCGCTCAAACGGCTCGACGAGAACGTGCGCCTGGGCGAGATCAAGATGACCACGGCGCAGTTCTTCCGGATCAACGGCGGCACCACTCAGTTGCGCGGCGTCGCGCCCGACATCAAGATGCCGGTGCTGGCCGACCTCGAGACGTACGGCGAGTCGAGCTTCGACAACGCGCTGCCATGGACCTCGATCGAGGCGGCCAGCTTTGTGCCGGCCGGCGACCAGCGCGAAGTGGTGGCCCCGCTGCAGCAGCGCCACGAGGCGCGCATCGCCAAGGACAAGGACTTCATCTACCTGAACGAGGACCTGGCCGAGGTGCGCAAGCTGCGCAAGGAAAACGCGATCTCGCTCAACGAGGCCGTGCGCCGCAAGGAGCGCGACGTGCAGGAGGCGCGCGCCAAGCTGCGCGAGGCGCGCCAGGTGAGCGTGCGCAACGCCAAGTCCCCGGCCGCCGCGGCGGCCCGTAAAAAGGCGCGCCAGGACGACGGCCTGCAGGCCGACGAGCGCAATCTGGCGTCCGAGCTGGCGGCCGAAAAGGCGGCCAAGGACGCCAAGGACGTCATGCTCACCGAAGCGGCCCATATTCTGAGCGACCAGGTCAGCATGCTCGCGACCGACTCGCGCCTGGCCTCGCGCGTGATGCTGTACAAGGCGGCGCTCAAGGGGGCCTCCAACTAGGCCTGACCCGCGCCATAAAAAACCTGTGCCTTGCGTGGACATATCGTCCACGCAAGGCATTTTTTTTGCGGTACAATCCTTGTGAACGGTCGTGCTTTTTTTTGCCCGGCGATAACAAGGAGACGGTATGGACTTGAACTATACGAGCGAGGATCTGGCGTTCCGCGACCATGTGCGCGCCTTCCTCGAGGCCAATCTGCCGGCCGACCTGCAACACAAGGTGCGCCACCACCTGCGCCTGTCGAAGGACGACTACGTGCGCTGGCACAAGACGCTGGCCAAGCAGGGCTGGGTCGCGCCGGCCTGGCCGGTCGAGCACGGCGGCCCGGGCTGGACCCATGTGCAGCGCCACATCTTCGACGACGAGTGCGCGCGCGCCGGCACGCCCCAGGTGCTGCCGTTCGGCGTGAACATGGTCGCGCCGGTGATCATGGCCTTCGGCAACGAGGAGCAAAAAGCCCACTTCCTGCCGCGCATATTGTCGTGCGAGGATTGGTGGTGCCAGGGGTATTCGGAACCGGGCGCCGGCTCCGACCTCGCCTCGCTCAAGACATCCGCCGAGCGCGTGGGCGAGCACTACATCGTCAACGGCCAGAAGACCTGGACCACGCTGGCCCAGCACGCCGACATGATCTTCTGCCTGGTGCGCACCGACACCGGCGTGCGCAAGCAGGAGGGCATCTCGTTCCTGTTGATCGACATGCACGCGCCGGGCGTGACGGTGCGCCCGATCATCATGCTCGACGAGGACCACGAGGTCAACGAGGTCTTCTTCGACAACGTGAAGGTCCCGGTGGCGAACCTGATCGGCCAGGAGAACAAGGGCTGGACCTACGCCAAATACCTGCTTGGCCACGAGCGCACCGGCATCGCCGCGGTGGGGCGCTCGAAGCGCGAACTGGGCTTCCTCAAGCGGCTCGCCAGCGCCGAGCAAAAAAACGGCAAGCCGCTGCTGGCCGACCCAATGTTCGGGGCCAAGGTCGCCACGCTCGAGATCGAGCTGATGGCGCTCGAAACGACGGTGCAGCGGGTGCTGGCGCAGGCGCACAAGGCGCCGGGGCCGGAGGCCTCGGTGCTCAAGGTGCGCGGCACCGACATCCAGCAAAGCCTGACCGAGCTGATGGTCGAGGCGGCCGGGCCGATGGCGATGCCGTTCGACCCGGCCTTCCTCGAGGGCGAGCGCGCGCGCAGCGTGGCCGACGACGACGACGCGGCGCCGCTGCTGTCGTACTACTTCAATTTCCGCAAGACCTCCATCTACGGCGGCTCGAACGAAATCCAACGCAACATCATCACCCAGATGATCCTGGGCCTGTGAGGAACTGAACATGGACTTCAACTTCAAGGAAGAACAGCAGCAGTTCGGCGACGCGCTCAAACGCTGGGTCGGCAAGGACTACAGCTTCGAGGCGCGCAAGAAAATCATCGGCTCCGAGGCCGGCGTCTCGGACGCGGCCTGGGCCACGCTGGCCGAACTGGGCATGACGGCGCTGCCGGTGCCGGAGGAGCAGGGCGGGTTCAACGGCAGCGCGGTCGACATGTTCGTCGTGATGCAGGAGCTCGGGCGCGGGCTCGTGGTCGAGCCGTATTTCGCGACCGTGCTCGGGGCCGAATTCCTCCGGCGCGGCGGCGGCCACGCAAGCCTGCTCGAGCAGGTCGCCGGCGGCGAACTCAAACTGGCCTGCGCCTTGGGCGAAAAACAATCGCGCCACGACCTGTGCGACATCGCGACGACGGCCACATTAGAGGCCGGCGGCTACGTGCTCAACGGCCGCAAGAACGTGGTGCTGCACGGCGCGCAGGCGGGCAGCCTGATCGTCTCGGCGCGCAGCGGCGGCGCCCAGCGCGACGCCGACGGCATCAGCCTGTTCGTGCTGCCGGCCGCCACCGCCGGGGTGCGCGTGACCGACTACCGCACGCTCGACGGCCAGCGCGCCGCCGATATCGTGTTCGACGGGGTGCGCGTCGGCGCCGACGCCCTGGTGGGCGGGGCGGGCGGCGGCTGGAGCGTGCTCGAGGCGGCGGCCGACTACGGCGCCGGCCTGCTGTGCGCGGAGGCGCTGGGCGCGATGGAGGCGATCTTCGAGGCCACGCTCGAGTACCTCAAGACGCGCAGCCAGTTCGGCGTCCCGATCGGCAAATTCCAGGCGCTGCAGCACCGCATGGCCGACATGTACATCCACCTCGAGCAGGCGCGTTCGATGGCGCTGCTGGCGGCCGTCAAGCTGGGCGGCGACGACGCCAACGAACGCCGGCGCGCGGTCTCGGCGGCCAAGTTCAGGGTCGGGCAGGCGCTCAAGTTCGTCGGCCAGCAGGCGGTGCAACTGCACGGCGGCATGGGCGTGACCGACGAACTGCCGGCCGCGCACCACTTCAAGCGGCTCACCATGATCGAGCTCACGCTGGGCGACTCCGACCACCACCTGGCGCGCTTCATGGCGCTGCCCGGTTTTGCGCAGGGTGGCGAAGCGTGAAGAAGAACGACTGGTATTTCGAGGATTTTTTCGTCGGCCAGGAGATCGACCTGGGCACACGGCTGGTGAGCGAGGAGGAGATCATCGCCTTCGCCACGCAATTCGACCCGCAGCCGTTCCACATCGACCACGAGGCGGCCGAGGCCTCGATATTTGGCGGCGTGATCGCGAGCGGATGGCACACCTGCAGCATGATGATGCGGATGGTCGTCGATGGCCTGATGAGCGCCTCGTCGAGCATGGGCTCGCCCGGCGTGGACGCGGTGCGCTGGCTGCTGCCGGTGCATGCCGGCGACACCCTCAGCGTTTTGTACCGGACGACCAAGGTCAAGGCATCGGCCTCGCGGCCCGACCGCGGGGTGGTGTGGTCGCGCTGGGCGGCGAGCAACCAGCGCGGAGAACTGGTGTGCACGATCGAAGGGATGGGCATGTTCGGACGGCGCCCGGCGGAGGGGCTGCATGCGTGAGATCAGCCATCTTGCCGATTTCCGGGACTTGATCGGCGTTGAGGTGGCCGTCTCCGACTGGTTCGAGATCGACCAGCGGCGCATCGACACCTTCGCCGACGCCACCAACGACCACCAGTGGATCCACCTCGACGCCGAGCGCTGCGCGCGCGAGTCGCCGTATAAGACGACGATCGCGCACGGCTTCCTGACGCTGTCGCTGCTGCCGGCGATGCTCGAATCGGCGCTCGCGATGAAGGATGTGAAGTTGGGCCTGAACTATGGCCTGAACCGGGTGCGTTTCCCGGCGCCGGTGCCGGTGGACAGCCGGCTGCGCGCGCGCCTGACGCTGCGGGCGATGGACGACATCGAGGGCGGCGCCCAGCTCGGCTGGAGCGTGGTGGTCGAGCGCGAAGGCAGCGACAAGCCCGTCTGCGCGGCCGACCTGCTGCTGCGCTGCTTCACGTAAACAATCTCGGAGGGCGCGGACCCGTCTCCCGAAAACATTCCGTAACCGGGGTCTGACCCCGATTGTGAAATATTTCATAACTGGGGTCAGACCCCAATTAAGAAATTGGCGGCCGCGCCGGCCAGTTTAGAGGGCGCTGTGTAATTGGTTGGGAACATTTCACAACCGGGGTCTGACCCCGATTGTGAAATATTTCATAAGTGGGGTCAGACGCGGGTTTGAAACTGAGGGTATAGAGTTGGTTAGCCGTGTTTGGCCAGCTCGAGCTTGGCGATGGCGTTGCGGTGCACCTCGTCCGGGCCGTCCGCGAGCCGCAGCGTGCGGTTGCCGGCCCATTGCGCCGCCAGCGGAAAATCGTCCGATACGCCCGCCGCCCCGTACGCCTGGATCGCCCAGTCGAGCACCTGCTGCGTCACGTTCGGCGCCAGCACCTTGATCATCGCGATCTCGGCCTGCGCGTGCTTGTTGCCCGCGATGTCCATCATCGAGGCCGCCTTGAGCGTCAGCAGCCGCGCCGTGTCTATTCTGATGCGCGACTCGGCGATCCGCTCGCGCCACACACCCTGTTCCGATATCTTGCGGCCGAACGCGACGCGCTGGTTCAGGCGCTTGCACATCAGCTCCAACGCGCGCTCGGCCACGCCGATCGAGCGCATGCAGTGGTGGATCCGGCCAGGTCCGAGGCGCCCCTGCGCAATCTCGAAGCCGCGCCCTTCGCCCAGCAGCAGATTCGAAGCCGGCACCCGCACGTTCTCGTAGACGATCTCGCAGTGTCCGTGCGGCGCGTCGTCGTAGCCAAATACCGGCAGCGGACGCTTGACCGTGATGCCCGGCGTGTCGGTCGGAACCAATATCATCGACTGCTGCGCATGGCGCGGCGCGTCGAAGTCGGTCTTGCCCATCAGGATGTACACCTTGCAGCGCGGGTCGCCCGCGCCCGAGATCCACCACTTGTGGCCGTTGATGACGTAGTCGTCGCCGTCGCGCGCGATGCGCGTTTCGATGTTGGTCGCGTCGGACGAGGCAACGCCAGGCTCGGTCATCGCGAACGCCGACCGGATCTCGCCGCGCAGCAGCGGCTCGAGCCAGTCGCGCTTGTGCTCTTCGGAGCCGTAACGCTCGATCGTCTCCATGTTGCCCGTGTCGGGCGCGGCGCAGTTGAACACCTCGGGCGCCCACACCACGCGGCCCATGATCTCGCACAGCGGCGCGTAGTCGAGGTTCGACAGGCCCTCGGGCGCGCGCGCCGATTTCGGCAGGAACAGATTCCACAGGCCCTGTTCGCGCGCGAGCGGCTTTAGCCGTTCGATCAGCTCGGTCGGGATCCAGCGGTTGCCCTTTTCAACGCCGTTGCGGTCGATCTCCTGCTTGAAGGCGGCTTCGTTCGGATAGATGTGCTCGTCCATGAACGCGAGCAGGCGCGCCTGCAATTGTTTGCAACGCTCTGAGTAGTCGAAATCCATGTCTTGTCCTTGATGGTGGTTAGATTTTCTTGCCGTTCGCATACTGCCAGCCAAGCTCGGCCATCGGGCGCGCCTTCTTGCCGTTCTCGAGCGCCTGCGCGCTCGCGGCGGTGCCGTCGACGTAGCGTTTCATGATCCCCTGCATGATGCCCGCGAGGCGGAACATGTTGTAGGCGAGATAGAAATTGAAATCCTCGGCGCGGATGACCTTGCCCGTGCGCTCGCAGTAGCGCGCGATGTATTGCTCCTGCGTGGGAATGCCGAGCGCCTCCAGGTCGAGCCCGGCGATGCCGCGGAACTGGCCCGGCGGAATGTGCCAGCTCATGCAGTGGTACGAGAAGTCGGCGGCCGGATGGCCCAGTGTCGACAATTCCCAGTCGAGCACGGCGAGGATGCGCGGCTCGGTCGGGTGGAAAATCATATTGTCGAGGCGAAAGTCGCCGTGCACGATCGCCGTGTCGTCGCCGGCCGGGATGTTTTTCGGCAGCCAGGCGATCAGTTGGTCCATCTCGTCGATGGTCTCGGTGGCCGAGGCCTGGTACTGGCGCGTCCAGCGCTCGATCTGGCGCAGAAAATAATTGCCGGGCTTGCCGTAGTCGCCGAGGCCGATCGCGTTGTAGTCGACCATGTGCAACTGGGCGATCACGCGGTTCTGCTCGTCGTAGATCGCGCCGCGCTCGGCCGGGGTCATGCCCGGCAGCGACTGGTCCCACAACACGCGGCCGTCGATGAATTCCATGATGTAGAAGGCGCGTCCGATGACGGCCTCGTCGGTGCAGAGCGCGTATTGGCGCGCGGCCGGAAAGCCCGCCTTTTGCAGCGCGTCCATGACGCGGTATTCGCGGTCGATCGCATGCGCCGAGGGCAGCAATTTGGCGGCCGGGCCCGGCTTGGTGCGCAACACATAGTGCTGCGCGCCGGCGGTCAGTTTGAAGGTGGGGTTCGACTGGCCGCCCTTGAATTGCTCGACGCTCAAGGGGCCGCCCGGGTAGCCGGGCACATGTTCTTGCAGATAGGCGGCGAGCGCGTCGACGTCGAATTTCTGGCGCTCCGACACTGGTTTTGTGCCCATCATTTCTTCGAACATGGCGTCTCCCGCTGATAGTTTGATGACTATTCTAGCGCATTAAAAGAACGCCCGTGCTATTTATTTCGCCGGCTCAGAGGCTGAGAGTTTTTCGGGAGTGTCCGAGCAGCCCGCCAGAAAGCGGCAGATCGAGACGCAAAGCACAGCCATAGCGGGCTATGACGAGCATTTGCAACGACGAACTGGCGCTTTCTGGCGTGCTGAGCGGGCATGATCGAAAGACTCTCAACCTCTCAGTCCGTTTTTTTGTATTGCGCGAACAACTGCTCCATCGCCGTTTCACGCGATTGTTGCTGCAGGGGGGCGGGCGGTGTGTAATTGACAAAACGCACCACCCAGTCGGCCTCGTCGGTGCCGACGTCGAGCGCGTTGATGCAGCCGGCAGTCTGCGACAGCGCGCCCAAAAACAGCCGTTGTCCGGTCAGCGCGAGCGACAAAATCGCGCAATTGACGCCGCCGTGCAGGACCAGCAACACGGTGTCCCACTCGGTATCCGCGCGCAGGCGCGCCATGGCCGGATGGACCCTGTCCATCAGTTCGCCGACCGACTCGCCGCCGAGGAAGCGCTGGCTTTCACTGACCAGTCCCTCGAACACGCCCATGAAGGCCGAGCGCAGTTCCGCATCGGGAATGCTCGACAGGCGCCCGCCCTGGATTTCCACCAGCTCGGGCCAGACCTCGAGCGCGATCTGCTGTCCGGTCTCGGCCAGCGCGCGCGTGGCGGTCTCGACCGTTCGGGGCAGGCCGGAGACGATCACCCGGTCGAAGCGGATGTCCTGCTCGGCGAACACGCGGCCGGCGGCGCTGGCTTGCTCGCGGCCGAGCGCGTTGAGCGGGACGAATTCGGGCAGGACCGGCCGGCCCGATTCGTCGAAGTAGGTGACGCTGCCGTGGCGCATCAGGAAGACACGGCGTCGCTTGCCGGGGGAGGTGGACATGGACTTTTTTGTTGCTGGGGATCTGGTTTAGAAGAACAGGGCGGTGCGGCTGACGATCGTCCCGTCGTTGGTGTACGGGGCCGTCGCGCGCACCGCGCCGGTGGTGGCGATTCCATCGTCGAGCTTGCTGTCGATCTGCTGCGCGAACGTATCGGGCAGGTTGTCGATGCGCACGCCGTTGCCGCCGCGTCCGCCGACCGCGTCGTTGAATACATAGACCGCGCCGCCTTGGGCGCTGCTCATGAAATCGCTCGTGCCATTGTAGGACCCGGTGATGAACCCGGCCAGCGCGAGATGCTGCGGCGCGCCCAGGTATTCGCTGATCTGTCCGTCGCCATTGCCGTTGCTGGTCGCGCCCGGCAGGTGGCTGGTCGCGCGCAAATCGTCGCCCGGCAGCGCGCGGAATTTATCCTGGTAGGCATTGACCGCCGCCGACAGCGCGTTGGTTTGCCCGATGATGTTCTTGACCTTGGCGCTGTCGATCAGGCCCTGTCCCTTGAGCGCGCCGCCAAGCAGCAGCCCAATGATGACAAGCACGATGGCGATCTCGACGAGTGTGAAACCGGTTTGGCGGATTTGAACTTGTTGCATTGAAAACCTCGCAGCGATGGAGCATTAAAGCAATTTTCCAAGTCTATAGGAAAAGCGCCGGACTGGTGGCGGGTGTTGAATCCCGTCATCACTTTCCCCCCCGTTGGCGCGCGCTGCCGCGCCGACAGTCAGGGTCGCTTGCGAGAAGCGGTTTGGCGCATGGCAATGCCGCACATCGCAAGCGGATGCCTTCGGGCTCCATATTTATTGGATTTTAATCTAGACCTTGCGGGGTTCGCGCGGATTTTAGGTAATCGATTAACGTGATTTCCATAAACTTCCAGGTATGCGGGAGTAATCGTTAACCGCACAATACTCACGACATTCAACGCAATTTTCTTACAAATCGCAAACCTTGTTTGACAATCAAAAATGGCTCTGATAGGCTGAATTTAGTTAAACGTTTACTACGCGTTTTACGCCACGCCGCAGGTAGCTTTCCAGCATAGGAAGGGACGTGCGGCGCCGGACCGACTTTTCAAATAGTTAGGAGACATGCTGTGCAACTGACCAAATACGCATTAACGCTGGCCGCGCTGTTCGCCGCCTGCGGAACCACCCAGGCGCAGACCGTGCGCTACCTGCAAAGCTTCAATGGCCTGCCGCCCAACGCACTGTGGGACAACAACCTCGATAGCGCCAAGCCGACCGCGCATCCCGAAAATATCCTGGTCACGGCGGGCTGCGGGCAGGACGGCTCCAATTGCCTGCGCCAGGTCTATCGCCACTTCGACGGCATCCACAAGCAGCCGGCGTCGAACCCGGTATTCACCACCGACAGCAGCGGCAAGGTGATCTGGACCCCCTCGGATGCGACCCATTCCAACACGGCCACCGACGTCATTCAGGCCAACATCATGATCAGCGGCTCGACCACCGGCACCAGCGGCGCGACCGCGACGCCGGTGCCGTCGAAGGCCTACACGCTGACCTACAAGGTGTACTTCGAGCCCGGCTTCGACTTTGCCAAAGGCGGCAAGCTGCCTGGCCTGGCGGCCAAGGCTTTCGACAGCGGCTGCACCGAAGACGGCAGCGCCAAGCGCTCCGGCTCGAGCTGGAGCGTGCGCCTGATGTGGCGCGCCAACGGCCGCGTCGAACTCTATTCGTATGACCAGAGCCGGCCGTCGGGCAGCTGCGGCATCAACACCCTGATCGACCATGTCGACGGCGAGCCACCCTATGAAGTGCCGGGCCAGATCCCGTCGGTCAGCACCAAATTCCGCTTCAAGCCGAGTGTCTGGTACACCATCACGCTGGCGGTCAAGGTCAACGACAACAACGCGGTGGTGTACCAGAAGGATTCCAACGGCAACAACGTGCTCGATGGCTCGGGCGATCCGATCCCGGTCGGCGGCAACGGCGCCGAGTACCTCAAGATCGACGGCTCGGACGGCAGTTCGGCCACGTTGATCATCAACAACGTCGCATTGCGCGACGAATGCAACGGCACCTGCCCGTCGACCGTGCCGGACAGCCCGGCGACCTGGGTCAACGCGCTGTTCTACAGCAGCTTCCATGGCGGCAACGAGACCAAGCGGGTGCAGTGCCTCACCACCACCGCGCCATCCTTCTCCGGCCTGACGCAGGCGCGATACGACCAGTTGTGCGCCTCGCAGAAGAACCCGGCGATCTTCCCGACCCTGACGTGGAACCCGATGACGATCACCGCTGCCCGCTACGATGACTTCAAGGTCGTCGAGGGGTATCCCGGCAGTGACGGCATCGTACCGAGCGCGCCGGCCAGCCTTGCCGCGACCGCCACCTCGCCGACCCAGGTCAATTTGGTGTGGATCGCATCGACCGACAACGTCGGCGTCGCGGGCTACCGCGCGTACCGCGCCGGCGTGCTGATCGGCTCGCCGGCCGGCACCTCGTTCATCGACACCGGACGCACCGCGTCGACCGCCTACAGCTACACCGTCAAGGCGATCGACGCCGCCGGCAACCTGTCCCTGGCCAGCAATACGGCGAGCGCCACGACGCCGGCGGCGAGCACCGACACGCAAGCGCCGGGCGCACCGGCATCGCTGAGCGCGACGGCCACCTCGTCGAGCCAGATCAACCTGAGCTGGAGCGGATCGACCGACAACGTCGGCGTCACCGGCTACCGCGTGTACCGCGCCGGGGTGCTGGTTGGCTCGCCAACCGGCACCACCTTCTCCAACACTGGCCTGAACGCATCGACCGCCTACAGCTACACGGTCAAGGCGATCGACGCCGCCGGCAACCTGTCGCTGGCCAGCAATACGGCGGGCGCCACGACCACGGCGGCGGCCACCGACACGCAGGCGCCGGGCACACCGGCAGCGCTGAGCGCGACGGCCACCTCGTCGAGCCAGATTAACCTGAGCTGGAGCGGATCGAGCGACAACGTCGGCGTCACCGGCTACCGCGTGTACCGCGCCGGGGTGCTGGTTGGCTCGCCAACCGGCGCCACCTTCTCCAACACCGGGCTGAGCGCATCGACCGCCTACAGCTACACGGTCAAGGCGATCGACGCGGCCGGCAACCTGTCCCTGGCCAGCAACACGGCGTCGGCGACCACCCAGTCGGGAACCGCAACGATCGTGACGCTGGCGCCAACGGACGATGCCTACACCCGCGACGGCAGCAACGCCGCCAACAACTACGGCGCCGATGCGCTGCTGATCGTCAAGACCGATTCGGCCGGCGCGAACCGCCACTCCTACCTGAAGTTCAGCCTCGGCTTGCTCGGCACGATCAACAGCGCCAAGCTGCGGGTCTATGGTTCGGCCAGCGCCACCACCACCCTGACTGCCTACCAGGCCGGCGACAGCTGGACCAACAGCGGCCTGACGTGGAACAATGCGCCGGCGGCGGGTGCGGCGGCGGGCGGTGTGTCCATGGGCGCCACCGCGCAGTACTACGAGATCGATGTCACCCCTTACGTGCAGGCGGAGGCGGCGGGCGACGACACGGCGACTTTCATCCTCAAGGAAAGCGCCGGCAAATACACGACCCTTAACAGCAACAACAATTCCACCAACAAGCCGCAGCTGAAAATTAACTGAGGCAAATAAAAAAAGGAAAGTAACAACGGCGGCCGGCAACGGCGCCCGATGTAATTTCCTTTGCGGGCATGTCCACGAGTGGGACATGCCCGTTTTTTCATGTTGATGAGCCACCACTGGAAACCCCGCACCGATAGGGCATTCGAGCAATTTCGCAAGTCTATTGGAAAAGCGTCTGGGTGTTCGATATGGTCATCGTTTTTCCTGCGCCTGTTGGCGCGCGCTGATCGCCTCCAATCGCGCCGACAGCCAGGTCAGTTCGCGCGGATCGCTGACCAGGCCGTCGTGCACCAGGCCGCCGATCAGCAGCTTGGCGCTGTCGAGCTCGTTCATGTCCTCGAGCATGATCGCCTCCAGGGCGCGCGCCCAGGCGGGAACGGCGGGCCCGCGCGCGCGGGTTCGGATCGCCGCCGCGTATTTGCGTGCCAGCGCGTGGTCGTGCAGCCGATGGCGGGCCACGAGCGCGGCGTGCGCGAGCGCGGGCCAGCGCCGCTCGGGGTCGGCGCCGAAGCTCTCGTACACGAAGTCGAGCATCACGCGCACCCGCGCCGGGTCGTCCACCGCGGCATAGACCTGGCTTGCCGCCAGCAGCGGATACTGCGCGCGCGGGTCCAGCGCGACGATCCTTTCGAGCCAGGCGCGCAACACCCCATAGTCGAGCGCGCGCAAGGCAATGCTGATCCCGGCCTGGTCGTCGTGGCCTTGCACGCCGAGCATCAGCAGCTTCGACAGCGCGATCGGCTCGCCCATCGCCATCAGGCGCAGCACGGGCAACGACGGCGGCGCCTGCAAAACGGCGGCGCGCGCGGCCGGCGGCGCTTGCGTGAGCCGCCACAGCAGTTGCGCGGCGACGACGACGAGCAATCCGATCCGGACGGCGCGCGGCACCCGCGGGGTTTTCAAATGTCCTTCCTGTGCAGGTCGAACAAGCCGGCCATGACGAGCAGCGCCATATAGATCAGCGCCCCCAGCGCTTGAGGTAGCAGCTCGGCCATGCTGCCATTGCGGTAAACCAGCCACTCGGTGCGCGCGAATGCGTCGAGGTGGGGCAGCAGCGCGGCCAGCGCGTCAAGCGCATGGCCGCCGACGCCGTCGGCAAGCAGTTGCATGCTTGAAATCGTGCGCGCAAGCAGATAAAAGGCGCCGCACGCGAACAGCGCCGGCAACAGCTGGCCGAAGCCGAGCGCGCATAGCAGGCTGAACGCGGCCACGATCCACAGTTCCAGCAGCAAGGACGCGCTCCACAGCAGCGTCTGTTCCAGGGGCGCGAACGCGAGCACGAGCACGCCCGACAACAGCGCCTGCGTGGCCGCCAGCATGGCGAAACCCCACAGCTTGCCGAACAGATAGCCGGCGCGCCCACTGTCTAGCGCCAGCAGCAACTCGCGCCCTTTGTCCTGTGCCTCGCGCGCGATGCTGCCGACAACGAACAATGCGGTCAGGAACACGGCGCTGGCGCGCAGCATCGCCGCGAGCAGGGCAAGCGTGATGTGTTCGCTTTCGGTCAGGGCCAGCGCGCCGGCGAAGCTGGCCAGGCCAAGCGCGGCGGCGGCGGCGAGCATCACGAGCCAGGGAAAGCGGCTGCCGATGGCTTCACGCAGCGTGAAGACGGCGATGGTCCAGACCGCGCTCACGGGAGTTTTTGCGCCGCGACCATGCGGGTGTACAAGATGTTGGGGGAGACCCATGCCAGCATGTCGTCGAATTCCCCGCCGGGCGCGGCCGGGTCGCCGCTCGGATGGCGCGTGACGAAGGCGATGCCCGCGTGGCCGGCATTGCTGCGCTCGTCCAGATTCGAGGCCGAATCGACGCCGGCCGGCACGCCCTCGCCGCTGACCCCGGCGAAGCCGTTTTTTCCATGCGAAAGGATGACGGCCGGGATGTCGTTGACGGCGGTCGCGCCGACCAGCCGCCCGCCCGCGTCGCGCGTGCCCACGGCGATGTCGCGCCGGCTCGCCAGGGTGAACAGGACGCGGCTGTTGGAGAACGCCGGCGTGACGCTGTAGCGGTAGATGTGTCCCCAACTGTCGAGCTTGGGCAGGCCGAGCGTGACCCATGGCAAGAAGCCGCTGCGCTTGCCGCCGCTGCAATTGTCGCCATTGCGGTCCTCCAGGCCGTTGCCGGCCGACACCGCGGGGCAGGGCAGGTAGCCGTTGCGCAGCGCAAAGCCGAGCACGGCCTCGCGCGCCTCGTCGAGCGCCCTTTGGGTTTCGCTGGCCTTGCGCTGCTCGAGCTGCATGCTTAGCGGCGTGAGCAAGCCACCGAGCATGAAGCCGACAATGACGAGCACGAGCGCCATTTCGACCAGCGTGAATCCCTTTGGTATTGGTGGCTGCATTGTTTGCCGCATTGATCGTCCCATGGTCATCGCAACGCGCGCGCGGCGCGCATCCTGTCGAGCAGCACCGGCAACGGAATCCAGGTCAGCATGTCGTCGAATTCGCCGCCGGGCAGGCGCGGGTCGCCGCTCGCGGCGCGCCGCATAAAGTGGCGCCCGGCCCGCTGGTTGTGCATTTCGTCGGTGTTGGAGCCGGAACTGTTTGCCTGCAATATTCCCTCCACGCTCGTTCCAAGATTGTTCTTGCCGCTGGAGAACAGCACCGCCGGCACGCACTGGGAATCGGGCCCGCAGGCGGCTTCGCCCGCCACGTAATACGGCATGCCGCGGCTGTCGCGGTCGAGCACGGTCTTGCTTGGCGCCGGCGCGCCGCCTTGTATGGCGGCATTGGCGAAGCCCGGGGTGACGCTGTAGCGCAGCAACTTGCCCCAGCCGTCGACCGGATCGACGCCGAGCGTGACGCCTGGCAGCAATCCGGTGCAACTTTGCTCATCGTTGCATGGCAAGGGGTTCTCCCTGCCGTCGATGGCGGACGCCGCCGGGCGCGGCAGCCGTCCGTGGGCAAGCGCATGCCCGATCAATGCCTCCTTCGCCTGGGCCAGCGCGCGCAGCGTGCGCCGCTCGCGGGCCGCGTCCGGATTGGCGCGTCCGAACGTGCCCATGAGCAGCGTGGCGGCGCCGAGTCCGGCCAGCGTGACCAGGATCAGCAGGGCGGCGCCGCGCTGGCGCCGCCTACGGTTCATCGACATCCTTGAATCCATCCTGTGCCGGATCGTACCGCTGTCCAGGTTTGAGCCTGACGCGCTTGCCGGTGCCGAGCTCCATTGTCAGCGAGGGTTTGGTGCCGGGCGGCGACACGCCGTTCTGTTCATCCTTTTGCGCCACGCCATTGATCCACACGGTCGACTTGCCCTTGCTGCTTCGAAGTATTCCGTTGAGCAGCAGCGGAGGCGGCGGCGGGGCCGGCACGGCCGCTGGCGGTGGCGCCGGCTGCGCGACGCCATCGGCGGCGCGCAGGGCGTCGAGTTCGCCGCGCTCCGACGGCGTTGTGAACAGCCGGCCGAGGGCGGGTGTTTGCGCATGCGCCAAGCCGGCGCCGAGCGCGCCCGCAAGCAAAAATGACATCAGTTTCATCGTGCGCCCCCGGGGTTGTCGGCCAGCGTCACCCAGACCAAGGTGCAGTCGGCGGCAAGGCGGGCGGTCCTGATCGAGCCGGCCGGCCCCTCCTTGCGCGTGATGCTGCAGTCTTGCACCGTGAACAGACCATGCTCGCGCAATGCGTCAAGAAAATTGAACAGATCCATCTCGTGCAGCAGCCCCATCGACAGTTGCATGCGGCTCGCGCGCAACTGGTAGCCTCCAAGCGCCATCGGCACGTCCATGGCGACTCCCTGCTGGGGGGCGAATCCAAAGCTTAAGGGCGGCAACTTGCGCGCGGCCTGGATTGCCCGGATGGCCTCGGTCCATGCGAGACGCCGCTCGTCGCCGACCATGCCGGCATGCTCGAGCTGCATGAAGCGGGGCTGGTAAATACTGGTCTCCCGCCTGCTGGTCTCGAGCGCTGCAAGCCCTCCGGCGGCAAGTTGCCGCGCTTGCGCCGCGTGGCGCAAATCATCGCGCGCTTGTCCCACAAAATAGTGGCTCAGGGCTACCGCGCTAACGGCGGCCAACAGCGCCGCTGCGCAGATGAGCAGCGGCCGGCGCACCGAGGGCGGCTCGGTTCGCCTCATGGAGTCCAGCCCAAAGACAGGATGAAGCCCGCCTTGCCCTCGGGCACGGCGGCCCCTGCCGTGCCGGACAGGCGCGCGCCCGGGCCGACCTCGAGCGGCGCGGCGACAATCCGCACCCGCAATCCCGGCCGCGCCGAAAGTAGCGACACCAGGCGGTTCATGCTGTTGAACGCCTCCCGGTAGTTGCCATGGTCGAGCGCGAGCGCGGCGTGCACACGCAGGGTTTCGGGCGGACGGCCCCCGATCCCCAAGCTGCGCGCGGAGGGGGGCGCATCCGCTTCGGCGGCGGGGGACCGTGCCACCTGCCATTCGAGCAAGCTTAGCTTTAACTGCGGCAACTGGTCGAGCGCGGCGCCGAGGATCTCCAGCAGCGGCCCCGGATGCGGGCCGTGGCTTGCCAGCATCTGTTCGAGTTGCACGGCGGCCTTCATTTTGGCCGGCTCGTTCACGCTGGGCGGCAAGGCCTTGCTCGCCTGGCGGTGGCGCGCCATGATCTCCTGCGTCTCCTTGCGCAGCGCGGCGTGCCGCTCATCGGCCACGCCGGCCGCCCACAGGTTGGCCGCGGTCCATACCGCGCCGGCGGCCAGCAGCGCGCCGGTTCCCAGCCTGAGTGCGCCGCGCGCCTGCCAGATCCGGTGGCAGCGTCCGAGCGGGCCGAGCGGAAAGTGGCTGGCCGGTGCGTGCCGCGCTAGCGCCGCGAGCAACAGTTGGTCGGCCAATGGCGGCGTGTGCTCCATGCCGAGGCTGTGCGCGGCGGCGGCCAGCCCGACAAAACGCCAGCGCACCTGTGGCCCGTCATCGCACAAAGGTTCCAAGGCCCCGATGGCGGCGTCGTCGGCGATGATGGTCACCTCGATTTGCTGCTCGCGCTCGAGCTGGTGGGTGCTGGTGAGGAACTGGCGCGTCTTGCCGACCTCGGCCACCAGCATCGATGGCGCCGCCGTGCCCCCGCTGAGCGCGGTCAGGCGGCTGAATTTGAGCTCGTTTCCTTGGAAGTAACTTTCGCGCAGGCCACCGGCCTGCTGCGTCACGAGCAGCAGGTGGGGGCGCGCCAATCCAAGTTGTCGCACCAGCGAGGCCGACAGGAAGGCCGCCGAATACAGCGCGGCGAGCGGCACGGCGTGCGCCTCTATCAGCCCCAGCCAGTGCGCGATCGGTGCCGGATTGGTGAGCGCCGACAGCAACACCTGGTCGTCGCGCCGGCCGTCGCGCGCGCGTCCCTGCACGGCCGCATGCCTGAACGGCGTGTCGCGATAAAGCTGGCCCAGGCGCCGCCCGCGCAGGGCGCGCCCGGCCGTGCCGCGCACATGGGGCAACAGATGGCGCTGGAAATCCTCCTCGATGACGTCGGCCACGATGTAGGTCGGCAGTTCGCGGTGCCCGGCGAGCCAGGCGCCGAACGCCTCGGTGCCCGCGCGGTCGCCGCCAAAGGCCGGGCCCGGCGTGAAGCGGCCGCGGCGCCACCCGAAAACGCTCAACTGCTCGTTGGTGATGATGAAAAATTGTTTGCTAAGCACGGGCGCCTCAGGTCTTGATCTGGCTGATGGTGTCGTAGATCGGCCCGAGCACGGACAGCATGATCCACCCGAGCAGGAGGCCGAGGATGACCGTCATGGCCGGCTCGATCATCGCTTGCACCTTTTCGATCGTCTCGCGCACTTCGCGGTGATAGAAATAGCTCACGTTGCGCAGCGCGGCGTCGAGCGAGCCGGTGGCCTCGCCGACCTTGAGCATGCGGATCACGAGCGGCGGAAAGATGCCCGCGTTCTGGAACGCCGCGGTCACGCTTTGCCCCTCCGATATATAGCGCGCGGCGCGCCCGAGGCCGGCCGCGATCACGCGGTTGTTGACGATGCCTTCGGACAAACGGATGCAATCGAGGATCGCGATGCCCGAACCGTACATCAGGCCGAAATAGGTCGCGAAGCGCGCCAGCGTGATTTTGCGCAGCACCGGACCGACCACGAACAGGCGCAACTTGAGACCGTCGGCCGTGTAGCGCGCCGTCTCGCTGTGGCGCAGCCAGAGCCGGGCGGCCGCCCACGCGAGCACGGGCAGGGCCAGGATCAGGTACCAGTAGTTGATGAACACACTCGAGACGGCGATCAGCACGCGCGTTTGCAGCGGCAATACGCCGCCCATGTTGCCGATGAAGGCCGTCAATTGCGGCACCAGGAAGATCATGAGGAAGAACGTCACGGCCAGCACCACGACCCCGACCACGAGCGGGTAGATCAGGATGCGCTTGGTCTGCGCGGCGAGCTCGTCCTGCCATTTGATGCTCTCGGAAAGCTTGCGCAAAACCTCGTCGAGCCTGCCGCTGCTCTCGCCGGCGGCGATCAGGCTGGTGAAGGTGCCGTCGAACACGCGATCGTGGTGCGACAGCGCCCGCGACAGCGGCTGGCCGCCCTCGATGCTTTCGATCAGGTCGCTGACGACATCGCGCAATCGCGCGTGTTCGCAACTGTCGCGCAGGTCGCCCAGTGCCTCGAGCATCGGCACGCCGGCCGCCGTCATCTGCTCCATGTGGAAACAAAAATTGATCAACTCCTTGCGCCGCACCGTGCGCTGGCCGAAGCCGGGCGCGGGACGCCCCGTCGGCCGGAAGTCGACCAGGTCGAGCTCCATGCGGTGCAGGCGCAACTCGAGGTCGGCGCTGTTGCTCGCCTCCATGCTGCCTGGCACCAAGCGGCCGGCCGCGTCCATGGCCCGGTAGGCATACTGCGCCATCAGGCCAGCCGCTCGCTCAGGTCGACCACGCGCGCCACCTCGGCCAGCGAGGTGGTGCCCTCGAGCACGCGCCGCACGCCATCGTCCTGCAGCGCGCGAAAGCCGCCTGCGCCGGCGGCCGCGCGCAGTTCGCGCGCCGGGGCGCGCCGGGCGATCAGCTCGTCGAGTTCGGGCGTGACCCGGAGCAGCTCCATGATCGCCAGCCGGCCCTTGTAGCCTTGGTGCGCGCAGCGATCGCACCCTACCGGGCGGCACACGGCGACTTCGTGCGCGGCCTGCGACAGCCCGAGCAGGCGGCGCTCGTCGGCGTCGGCCAGGCCGCCCGCCTTGCAATGGACGCAGAGCCGGCGCACCAGGCGCTGCGCGACCACGCCGATGATATTGCCGGCCAAAATGTCGGGCAGGATGCCGATGTCCTGCAGCCGCGACACGGCGCCGATGGCCGAGTTGGTGTGCAGGGTCGAATACACCTGGTGCCCGGTCATCGCGGCCGAGAACGCCATCTCGGCCGTTTCGCGGTCGCGGATCTCGCCGACCAGGATGATGTCGGGGTCTTGCCGCATCATCGAGCGGATGCCGTCGGCAAAACCCATCTTGGCCGACTCGTTGATCGAGGTCTGGCGGATCATGTTCATCGGATACTCGACCGGGTCTTCGAGCGTCATGATGTTGACGCTCTCGGTGTTGATGTGGTTCAGGATCGAGTACAGCGTGGTGGTCTTGCCGCTGCCGGTCGGGCCGGTGACGAGGATCACGCCGTCGGGGCGCGCGATCATGCGCTTGAGCAGCGCAAGTTCGGCGCCGGCCAGGCCGAGCATGTCGAGCGGCACGATGCCCTTCTGGCGGTCGAGCACGCGCAGCACGAAGTTCTCGCCGTGCGAGGTCGGCTGGGCCGAGGCCCGGAAGTCGATCTGGCGGCCCGAGAACTTGATCGAGATGCGCCCGTCCTGGGGCGCGCGGGCCTCGGCGATGTTCATATTGCTCATCACCTTGAGCCGCACCGTCATGGCCGGCCAGTACGATTTGTGCAGGCTGCGGATCTGGCGCAGGATGCCGTCGATGCGGTAGCGGATCCGCAGGAAACTCTGCTCCGGCTCGAAATGGATGTCGGACGCGCCGTGCTGGACCGCGTCGGCCAGGATCGCGTCCATCAGGCGCACCATCGGCTGGCTGTATTCGTCGGACGTGGCGGCCATGCCGGCGGCGGTGGCCTCGCCGGTCTCGATCTCGATCAGGATGCCGTCGATCGACAATTCGAATCCGTAAAACTGGTCGATCGCGCGCGCGATGTCGAACTCGGCCGCCAGCATCGGCGTGATCGTGATGCCCTTGACCAGCATCGCGCTGATCTGGTCGAGCGCGACGATGTTGCTGGTGTCGGCCATCGCGAGGATCAGCTTGTCACTGTCGCGCTCGTAGACGATGGGGAACACGCGGTAGCGCTTGGCCACCTCCTTCGGGATCAGCTTGAGCGCGACCGCGTCCACCACCAGGCTGGTCAGGTCGGCGCTTTGCTGGTTCAGGTTCTCCGACAGCGCCTCGCGCACCGTGGCCTCGGTCACGAAGCCTAGCGTGATGAGCAACTTGCCGAGCGGCTCGCCGCCCCGTTTCTGCTCGATCAGGGCGATGCGCAACTGGTCCTCGCTGACGACCCCCTTCTGGATCAGCAGCTTTCCGAGCGGGATTTTGGACTGTTCGGCCATGGTGTCCTCAGCCTTCGAGTTCGGCGATGCGCCGGCGCACCGTGTCGTGGTCGAAGTCGGCCTGGCCGTCCCTGCCCAGGGCCAGCGCGCGCCGGTAGTAGTCGAGCGCCAGGGCGGGCTGGTTGAGCCGGTCGAGCCCGACCGCGAGGTTGAAGGCGTAGTCGGCGTTGCCGGGCATCGCCGCGAACGCGCGGAAGTACGCCTGCTGCGCCTCCTGCCAACGGCCTTGCTGCGCGTACAGGTTGCCCAGCGTAAAAAGGACCGGGGCGTTGTCGGGCGTCGCCCGCAGCACGTGGCGCAGGCCGCTTTCGGCCCGGTTCGGATCGAGCTGGCGCAGGGCGCTGATGGCGGCGATGGCGTCGCCGTCGTTGGCGTCGAGCGATAGCATGCGCTGGTACAGGGCCAGCGCCTGGTCGGGGTGGCCCTCGCGCAGCGCGATCGCGGCCAGGCCGAGCATGGCGTCGCGGTTGTTGGGGTCGCGCGCGAGCACCGACGCGTATTGCTGGCGCGCGCCTCGCAGGTCGCCTGCGGCGAACTGCGCATAGGCGCCCTCGAGCGCCGGATCGACGCGCTCGGGCGTGCTGGCGCGGGCGATGCGGATCGCGCCGCCGTCGGGCCCGGCCGATGGGGGCTCGGCCGCCAGGGGCGCCCCGGCCGGCAGCGCGGCGCTCGCGGGCGGCGGACCGGAGGGGGCGTCCGACGCGGCGGGTTCCGCCGGCGGGCCGTCGAGGTTCTGGGGCGCCATCGCGCGCTCGTCGCGCGCGGCGCCGCCGAAGCGTTCCGAGACCGGGGCCTCGGTGACGGGCGGCGCCGGCGCCACCAACGGCTCCAGCAACGGCTCCGGCGACGGCTCCGGCAACGGGTCCACCAACGGCTCCACCAACTGCGCCACCGGTTCGGCCGCCTGTGGCCAGGGCGCCGGCGCGGCGACGATGACGCCGCCCTGGCCCGGCATCGGCACCATCGGCAAGTGCTTCGACGCACCCCCGCCGTGCACGGAGCGCCAGTAAATGCCCGCGAACGTGGCCAGCACCAGCACGCCGAGCGCGCACAGGGCCGCCAGGCGCAGCATGCGCGGATCGCGCCGCGCGGGCGGCGGGGCGGGGCGGGGCCGGGCCGGATGCGCGGCGGCGTCTTCGGGCACGGGCCCGCGCGCGCTCTCCTCGGGATGCGCGGCGGCGGCCGGCTCGAGCGGCGCGAGCACCAGTTCCGGCGCCTCGGCGCCGTTGTTCTGGCGCGCCCGTTCGGCCTTGTCGAGCGCTTGCTGCAGCAGGCTCACGAACCGCCCCCGGGCGCCGGCAGCAGATAGCGGAAGTTCTTGAAGTCGCCGTTCAGGCTCGCGTCGCGGATCACGACCGGGCGCAGGAAGATCACCAGTTCGGTCTTGCTGGCGGTCTCGTTGCGGTAGGCGAACAGTTTGCCGAGCAGGGGCAGGCGGTTGGCGCCGGGGACGGTGTCGCGGGTCTGGTCGACCGAGTCCTGCATCAGGCCGCCGAGCACCGACACTTCGCCGCTGAACACCTTGAGGATCGATTCGACCTCGCGCGCCTGGATCACCGGCACCCGGCTGACCACATTGCTGGCCGCGAGCGCCGGGTTCGGGTCCTGAACGAAGCCGACGATGCGCGTGATGGTCGGGCGCACATTGATGGTCACCTCGTCATTCTCGGCGATCTGCGGCGTCACGCTCATGACGAAGCCGACCGGCACCGTCTCGAGCTTGGACTCGTAGGTGGCCGGGGTCGTCACGGCGCCGTTGGGGCCGATCACGGCCGGGGTCACCTTGATCGTGAAAAAGACATTGTTGTCGACCACCTTGAGCATCGCGGTTTGATTGTTGAGCACGCTTATCTTAGGGCTCGACAGCACTTTGACGGTGCCGAACGACTCGAGCAGCTGGACCGCCGTCGAGATGTTGCCCAGCGCCGAGGCGGGGTTCAGATAGTTGATCGAGAACAGGCCCGGGGTGGCGCCGACCGCGATACCCGAGTCGAGCGTGGTGCTGCCGATCTGCTTTTGCTGCAACGACAGCGCGCCCTTGACGAGCGACCAGTTGATGCCCTGCTGGTACTGGTCCGACAGGCGCACCTCGATGATGGTGGCCTCGATCATGACCTGGCGCCTGGCGCTGCCGAGCACCAGGTCGAGCAGGGCTTGGATTTTTTCGTGCTGGCGCCCGGTCGCGCGCACGGCCAGCAGGCCGGCCTCGGGATTGATGATGACCGAGCCCAGGCCGCTTGGCCTGGGGGCGCCGAACGCGGCCAGCACATTGTCGGGGGGTTGCCCGGGCGCGGCGCCGGGGGCGGCCGCCACGCCCGAGCCCGCCTGCGCCGCGCCCGCCTGCGCCGGGGCGGCCGGCGCCGCCGAGGCGCTGATGGCCGTCGGCGGGTCGTTCAAGGTGGTGTCGCGCAGCATGTCGCGGATGTTGCGCTCCAGGCTGGCCCAGAAGTTGTTTTCGGAGCGGTTGGTCACCGAGGTGGTCGAATTGTTGTTGCCGCTGTTGCCGGCCGGGGCAGGGCCCGTGGGCGTCGGCGGCGCGCCCGCTTGCGCGGGCGCGGCCGCCGCGCCGCCGCCGGTGGTCGAGATCTGGGTCGCGATGTTGACGCTGCTGACCGTGCTGCGCGCCATATTGACGTAATCGATCTTGTAGTTGCGCCACACCAGGCCGTCCGGCATCACGGTCAGGACGCCGCCCTCGATCTCGTAGCGCATGTCGACCTGCCTGGCGATGCGGGCGAGCAGCTGCGGCAGGGTCTGGTCGAGCGCGTTGAGCGTGACCGTGCCCTCAATCCCGCCGTGGACGTCGACGTTGAGTCCGGCGTCGCGCGCGAGCGCGAACAGCAGCGACTGCACCGGCACCTTGTGCACGCTCACGCTGTAGGTTTCGAGGCGCGGCGACGGCTTCGGCGGCGCCAGCGCGCGGCTGTGGCGCACCGGCTCCGGGATCGCGCCGGGCACCCGCGCCGCGGCCGTGACGTGCGAGGGCGAACCCGGCAGCGACGGGCTGGCGCATCCGGCCAGCAGGGCGGCACTGAACGGGGACAACAAAGGGAATAGTAAAACCACTGCCGATTTCTTCATGCGTGTTTCCGCGTTCCGCACTGGCGCGCGCGCCAGGTCCGTCCGCTTCAAATCCTTTAACCAGTGGAAAATATTACGCCAAATCCCGTTGCGGTGGCGCGCTTGCGCAGCCGTGCGCGGCGCCGCTTGTGCCTTCGCCAACACAGGCGATGAACGCCTGCTCGAGGCTGGCGCCGCCATAGCTTTCGCGGCATGCCGCGGGGCTGCCGACGAAGCGCAGGCGGCCGCCGTGCAGGATCGCGATGCGGTCGCAGATCTGCTCGACGTCGGCCAGGCTGTGCGCGCTCAAAAAGACGGTTTCGCCGCCGCCGCGCCGGCGCAACTGCCGCTTGACGGCGGCGCGCGCGAGCGGGTCGAGCCCGCCGAGCGGTTCGTCGAGCACGAGGATTTTCTTGTCCGACAGCAGGCAGGCCGCCAGCCCGAGTTGCTGCGTCATGCCTTTCGATAACTTGCGCACCTTTTTCCGCAGCACATCGGGCTCGAGCGCGAGCGCGCCCAACATTTGCTCGACGGCGGGCGGCCCGTAGCCGGCCCGGTGCAGCTTGCGCATGGTCGCGAGGAACTGGCCGCCCGTCAGGTACCAGGGCGGCATGAAGCGCTCGGGCAGGAACGCGAGCGGCGCGCGCGCGGCCGGCGACAAATGGGGCCGGCCCTCGATGTCGATGCGGCCGGCGTCGAGCGCGACGAAATCGAGCAGGCATTTGATGAGGCTGGTCTTGCCGGCGCCGTTGACGCCGACCAGGCCGAACAGCTCGCCCCGGCCCACCCGCAGGTCGATGCCTTTGAGCACCGGCGTGGATGAAAAATGTTTGACGACTTGTTGGAAGTGCAGGGCGGGGATGTTCATGCGCGACGGAGGGTGGGGCGGACCCGCCGACTTTAGCGCAGCGCCGCCGCCGCGCGCAATGGCGCAATGACACACTTGCGACACTTATCCCCACTAAATATGGCGCGAAACGTTAATTTCCGCATTTGTGGCATAGAATAGCCCTGAAGAAATAACTTTCAAGGGAAGTCCATGGCAAGACCAGAGAAAATCCGTCTCGGCGAGATCCTTGTCCAGCAACGCCTGCTCTCGGAAGAGCAACTGACCCTTGCCCTGACCGACCAGAAACGCTCCGGCCGCAAGCTGGGACGGGTCTTTGTCGAAAAGGGCTTCGTCACGGAGGAGCAGATCTCGGGCGCGCTCGCGCGCCAGCTCGACATTCCCTACATCAATCTCAAGTTTTACAACGTCAATCCCGACATCGTGCGCATGCTGCCCGAGACGCAGGCGCGCCGCTTCCGCGCGCTGGTGCTCGAGGAGCGCCGCGGCGTGCTGCTCGTCGGCCTGGCCGACCCGACCGACCTGTTCGCGTACGACGAGATCGCGCGCCTGGTCAAGAAGAACATCGAGCTGGCCGTGGTCAACGAGACCGAGGTGCTCGCCGCGATCGACCGCATCTACCGGCGCACCGGCGAGATCACCGATTTCGCGCGCGAGCTCGAACAGGACGTGGGCGACGCCTTCGTCGACTTCGGCGCCCTGGCGAGCAACCCGGGCCTGGAGGAGGCGCCCATCGTCAAGCTGCTGCAGTCGGTGTTCGACGACGCCACCCAGGTGCGCGCCTCCGACATCCATATCGAGCCGCAGGAGACGCGGCTGCAGATCCGCTTCCGCATCGACGGCGTGCTGCACCTGCAGACCGAGGCCGACCTCAAGATCGCCACGCCGCTGGCGCTGCGCCTGAAACTGATGTCCGAACTCGACATCTCCGAAAAGCGCCTGCCCCAGGACGGCCGCTTCGCCATCAAGGTCAAGCAGCAGCGCATCGACGTGCGCATCTCGACCATGCCGACCCAGTTCGGCGAATCGGTCGTGATGCGCCTGCTCAACCAGGGCGGCATGAACCTCAAGCTCGACGCCATCGGCATGCCCCAGGAGATGGTCGCCAAATTCCGCGCCATCGTGCAGCGCCCCAACGGCCTGGTGCTGGTGACCGGGCCGACCGGGAGCGGCAAGACCACCACCCTCTACAGCGCGCTGGCCGAGCTCAACTCGGTCGAGAAGAAACTGATCACGGTCGAGGACCCGGTCGAGTACCGGCTGCCCGGCATCAACCAGGTGCAGGTCAACGACAAGATCGAGCTGACCTTCGCCAAGGTGCTGCGCTCGGCCCTGCGGCAGGACCCGGACATCGTGCTCGTCGGTGAGATGCGCGACCAGGAGACCGCGCAGATCGGCCTGCGCGCGGCCATGACGGGCCATCTGGTGCTCTCGACCCTGCACACCAACGACGCCGCCAGCACCCCGCTGCGCCTGATGGATATGGGCGTGCCGCGCTACATGGTCGGCAGCGCGCTCCAATGCGTGCTCGCGCAGCGCCTGGTGCGCTTGGTCTGCGAGAGCTGTTCGCAGCCGCACGAACCGACCCCGTCGGAGTCGGCATGGCTGCGCATCGAACTGGGCGAGCAGGTCAAGACCACCAAATTTTTCCATGGCAAGGGATGCTCGCATTGCAACGGCATGGGCTACCGCGGCCGCACCGGCGTCTACGAGCTGCTCGAAATGACCCAGGCCGTGGTCGACGCCTCCAACCACCACGATCCGGCCGTGTTCCTGGCCGCGGCCAAGGCCGAGATGGCCGGCCAGACCCTGCGCCGCCACGCCGTGCACCTGGCCACGGTCGGACGCACCACCGTGGCCGAGGCCATGCGCATCAGCAACCAGCAGGAGAGCTAGCGTGCCCTTTTTCTCGTACAAGGGACGCAACTCCAGGGGCGAGATGCTCGAGGGCGTGCTCGAGGGCGCCGACAGCGGCGCCATCGCCAGCGCGCTGTTTAGCACAGGCATCACCCCGATCGAGATCGTCGACGCCAAGAAGCCGGCCTCGACCGGCGATGCCGGCCACGGCTGGTGGGACGCGCTCACCGAGCGCAAGGTCACCTCGATGGACGTGCAGTTGTTCAGCCGCCAGTTGTACACCCTGCTCAAGGCGGGCGTGCCGATCATGCGCGCTCTGGCCGGGCTGCAGGAGTCGGCCACCAGCAAGGCCTTCGCCACCGTGCTGCGCGACCTGCGCGACTCGCTCGACGCCGGGCGCGAGCTGTCGACGGCGATGCGGCGCCATCCGACCGTGTTCTCGAACTTCTACCTGAGTATGGTGCGGGTCGGCGAGATGACCGGCCGCATGGAGGACGTGTTCCTGCGCTTGTTCGACCACCTCGAGTTCGACCGCGAGATGCGCGAGCGGGTCAAGTCGGCGATGCGCTATCCGAGCTTCGTGGTGGTGGCGATGGGCGTGGCGATGGCGATCGTGAACGCGTTCGTGATCCCTGCGTTCAAGAAGGTGTTCGACAGCTTCCACACCGAGCTGCCGTTGATGACGCGCATTTTGATCAATTTCTCCAATTTCACCGTCACCTACTGGCCGCTGTTTTTCGCCGTGGCCATCGGCGCGGCGATCTTCGCGCGCAGCTATCTGGGCACCGTCAAGGGTCGCTACAACTGGGACCGCACCAAGCTGCGCCTGCCGATCGCCGGCAAGATCGTCATGAAGGCGACGCTGGCGCGCTTCGCGCGCAGTTTCGCGCTCGCCACCAGGAGCGGGGTGCCGATCGTGCAGGCGCTCACGACGGTGTCGCAGACGGTCGACAACGCCTACCTGTGCGCCCGCATCGAGCAGATGCGCGACGGCGTCGAGCGCGGCGAGAGCATCCTGCGCACGGCCGTCGCCGCCGGCGTGTTCACCCCGGTGGTGCTGCAGATGATCGCCGTCGGCGAGGAGACCGGCTCGCTCGACGAACTCATGGACGAGATCGCGCGCATGTACGAGCGCGAGGTCGACTACGAGCTCAAGTCGCTGTCGGCGCAGATCGAGCCTATCCTGATCGTGTTCCTCGGCATCATGGTGTTGATCCTGGCGCTGGGCATTTTTCTGCCGATCTGGGACCTCGGCAAAGCGGCGCTCAAGAAATGAGCGGCGCCGCGCATGCCGGGCGCGCGCGCCGCTCCGGCTTCACCTTGCTCGAGCTGGCCGTGGTGGTCGCGATCGTCGCCATCCTGGCGGGGGCGTTGTTAAAACGCGTCAGTTTTTACAACGAACAAGCCGAGTTGGCGGCGATGCAAACGGTGCTCGGCGCGCTGCGCGGCGCCCTCCACATGAAGGCGGCGCAATTGATCGCCAAGGGCCGCACTGAAGAATTGACAAGCTTCGTTGACAGAAACCCCATGGATCTGTTGGCGGAAAAACCATCTAATTATATTGGTGAGTATTTTTCGCCACAGAGTTTCACAATTACTCCCGGGAACTGGTATTTTGATCGCCAAAAATTGCTTCTCGTGTATATTATGAAGTCTGGAGGAGAGCTCCAGACCGACCAACCCAAGCAGCTTCGATTCAAGATTCGCGTGCTGTTGGCGGGGGACGCCGAAGGCCCAGAACATGCCGAGAACCCCGCGCACGATACGATTGAGGGTGTTGCCCTAAGTCAAATAAACGAGTAAGCTCAGGCTGAATTCTTTCCGTAGTACAACTGTTTGTAGGAGATCGACAATGAAGACATATCAAATGCCAATCCGCAACCGCGCCCAGGCCGGTTTCACCATCATCGAGTTAATCGTTGTGATCGTCATCCTCGGCATTCTTGCAGCGACGGCCCTGCCGCGCATGTTTGATATGTCGACCCAGGCCCGCATGGCCAAGATGAACGCCGCCGTCGGCAGCGTCAAGGCGGCCAGCGCTACCGCGCACGCGCAATGGCTCGTCGCCGGCGGCAAGCTCGGTTGCGCCGCCTGCGGCCCAGCCGGCGCGGTGGTGGCACCGACCCTGATCGCGGCCGAAGGCACGAACGTGCCAACCTTCGGCGGCTATCCCGACGTCGGCGGCGACGGCGCGGCGCAATCGGCGACGGCGTCCGGCGGCATCGCGGCGGCGGCCAATCTGGACACCAACGACTATGTCGTCGCCACCAATGATCCGAGCATCACGCCGATCGTACCGAGCACGACCACGCTGTGGGTGTCGGCCGACGCAGCGCATCCGAAGTGCGTGTTCACCTATACCGAGGCGACCCAGAGCGCCGACGTGGCGGACACCACGCCAACCGTGACGGCGGTGCCTGCAATCGTCCAGAGCGCCATCAACGAAACCAATTGCTAAGCCTTCCGATCAACTGATCGTTCGCTAGTGCAGCACCGGACAGGCCAAGCGATTGGCCTGTTTTGCTTTGCGCTCCAAGCGGGCCTAACCTTCCACAAGGGCATCGAGGCGCCATGCGACAGACCCGACCACACGCCGCCATCAGAACCGCCGCCAAACGGCGCGCGCGCGCTTTCACGCTCGTCGAAATGGTGCTGGTGATCGTCATCGTTGGCATCCTCAGCGCGGTGGCCGCCGCGCGCATCATGGACCGCGGCGTCACCGACAGCGCCGTCTTCGCGGAACAGGGCAGGGCGATGCTGCGCTACGCGCAAAAAGTGGCGGTGGCACAAAACCGCGACGTCCATGTGCGCCTCGACGGCGCTTCGATCTCACTGTGCTACCAGCCAGGCGCGGGCTGCCCGGCCGGCGCGCGCGTGCGCGCCCCCGGTGGCGCCAATTCGGACAGCGCGGCCACCAAAGCGGCCTGCGGCGACAGCACCTGGCATTGCGAGGCGCCGCCGACCAATATAACGCTGACCACGCTGCCCGGGATCACCGCGTTCTACTTCGACCCCATCGGAAAACCGTTCGCCTCCACCGACGTCTCGCCGACGACGGTGTCGAGTTTCACCACGCTGACGGTGCGCGTGAGCGCCGGCGGCAGCAACCGCGACACCACCGTGGAACGGGAGACCGGCTATGTCCACTAACGCGGCCCGCAGGCGCGGCGAGGGCGGCCTGACCATCATCGAGCTGATCATTTTCATCGTGGTCGTCGGCGTCGGCGTGCTCGGCTTGATGGCCGTGTTCCAGCTCACCAGCGGCGCGGGCGCCGACCCGCTCCAGCGCAAGCAGGCGCTGCTGATCGCCGAGGGTCTGCTCGAGGAGGTCCAGTTGGCGCGCTTCACCTATTGCCACCCGGACGATTCGGCCGCCGAAACCGCCGCCGACGTGGGCGACTGCACCATACCCGAGGCGGTCGGCCCGCTGCCCGGCGAGGTGCGCCCGTTTTACAACATCAACGACTACGTGGCCAGTTTCAACACCTCCACCTCGTTCACCGCCGGCGATTCAACGGGCATCATCACCGATGTCGCCAGCACCACCGCGGTGGACTACAGCGGCGACTACACCGCCAAGGTGACGATCAACAGCGAACCGAAACTCGGGCCGGTCGGCGCGCCGATTCCGGCGCTGGCGGCGGGCGCCAACGACGCCAACACCGACGTGTTGCGCATCAAGGTCGTGGTCACCTACGGCGTGGCCGTCAACGGCGGCGCGCGGCCCACCATCGAGCTCGACGGCTACCGCACGCGCCATGCGCCGAACAGCGTCCCATGATCGGGCCCCGCATTTCCCACAGCCCCATGCCCCGGCGCCGCGCGCGCGGATTCACGCTGGTCGAGGCCATCGTCGTAATCGTGATCACCGGCATCGTGGCCAGCTTCGTCGCCGTGTTCGTCAGGGTGCCGGTCAAGAGCTACGTTGAGTCGGTCGCGCGCGCCGAGGCGACCGACATGGCCGACTACGCGATGCGCCGCATGGCGCGCGAGATCAGGCTGGCGCTGCCCAATTCGGTGCGTGTGACGACCAGCGGCAGTACCGTCTACCTCGAGTTCCTGCTCACCAAGGCCGGCCTGCGCTACCTCGGCGACGACGATGTCGGCACCGCCGGCACCGTGCTCAGTTGGAGCGACACGACGGCCTACGCATTCACCGTCGTCGGCGGCGTGCCGACCGACCGCCGGGCGCCGATCGCCGGCGACTGGGTCGTCGTCTACAACCTCGGGCCCGACCAGGAGCCCGCCAACGCCTATGCCGACTGCGCGGCCGCGCTCGGCTGCAACCGGGCCCCGATCGAATCGGTCGACAGCGCGGCCGGCACGATCACGCTCAAGAGCAATCCGTTCGCCGCCCAGGCCAGCTCGGCCGCCGGGGTGAGCCTGAGGTCGCCGGGCCGCCGCTTCCATATTGTCAGTTCGCCCGTGACCTACGCCTGCGACGGCGCCACCGGCAGACTGACCCGTCACTGGGACTACGCGATCGCGCCGGCGCAACCGACCGCGCCGGCCGTGCTCGGGCAAGGCGCCTTGCTCGCAAGTAATCTGTCATCTTGCGAGTTCACCTATGCCGGGCTGGCCAATGTGCACAGCGGGCTGGTGGGTATCAAACTGATGCAAAAGGTCGATGACGGCAACAACGCGCCGCCTATGACGCTGTTGCAGCAGGTACACGTCGAGAACACGCCATGAACCGATCGAAGAAGTCTGGAAGCGCGCCGCGGCGCCAACGGGGTCTGAGCATGATTGCCGCCGTGTTCCTGCTGGTGGTGCTGGCCGGGTTGGCCGCGGCGCTGGTGAGCCTGTTCACGGTGCAGCAGGCCAGCAGCGGGCTCGACGTGCTCGGCGCGCGCACCTACCAGGCCGCGCGCGCGGGCATGCAATGGGGCCTGTACCAGCAATTGCGGGTGCAGCCGCCTTCGATCGCCTGCTTCGCCTCGCCGAGCACGTTCCGCCTGCCCGCCGACGCCAGCCTGGCGGCGCTGACGGTGACGGTCACCTGCGCCGCCCACCCGGGCAACGCGGCCGGCAACACGACCAACCGCTGGACCCTGACCGCGACCGCGTGCAACGAACCGGGCGCGGCGGGTTGCCCGAATGCCAGTCCAAGCAGCGATTACACGCAACGCCGCCTGCAGGCCGAGCTCAACTGAAGGGGACGGGGATGATTCCGATGCTTACCGAACAGGACCGGGACAAACCGGCGCGCCGCCCGCGGCGCCTGCCCGGCCTGCGCGCCGCGCTCGCGGCCCTGCTGCTGTGGCTGTGCGTGGCGCCGGCGGCGCTGGCCGCCTTCACGGTCAATTACATCACCATCAACGGCGTCGCGACCCGCACCATCCCGGCGGGCACCTTCTCCGTCACGGTCAATGTGACGCTCACCGAGGGCTGGTGGTGGCGCTCGACGATTTTTTCGACCTCGACCAGCGGCATTTCGTGCCACCACAGCAGCATACAGCCGAACTACCGGTACAATGGCACGCATAACTGGACCTACAACATGAACCTGCCGACCCTGGTCGGCCAGCAGTTGCTGGTCCAGGGCACGCGCGACCCGAACTGCACGGGCATCCGCTACGCGCTCACGCCAAACGTGCTCACGATCGCCGTCAACGGGGCCAACCCGACCAACACCACGGGCAGCGTCACCTGGACCGTCAGTTTCAGCGAGCCTGTGAACGGTGTCAGGCTGGGCGACTTCGGCCTGGTCAAGACCGGCATCGGCGGGACCTCGGAGATCGTTTCCGTGACCAGCAGCGACGGCAGCGGCGCCTTTGCCATCGGCACCACCGGGAGCGCGCGCTATGGCACGGTCTACACGGTGACGGTGAGCACGGGAACCGGCAGTGGCACGATCGGATTGAACGTGACCGATTCCGACACCATCGTCAACCTCGGCGGGGTTCCCCTGGGCGGCGCCGGCGCGGGCAACGGCAGCCGTACCGGCGCGGTGCTGACCATCGACCGCACCGCGCCGGTGGGCACGATCAGTTGCCAAACCCCTGCCCTGTGCGGGACGTCCAACCCCACCGCGGCCACCTCGGTGACCTGGCAGGTCGTATTCTCCGAGGCCGTCACGGGTGTCGATGCCGCCAAATTCGCACTCTCGGGCACCGGCACGGCCGGCTCGGCGATCACCTCGGTCACGGGCAGCGGCACGACCTACCTGGTCACGGCCAATACCAGCGTCTCGGGCACGCTGGCGCTGAACCTGACGCAGAACCTGGGGACGCTGCTCGACTTGGTCGGCAACGCGGCCACGGCGACGAGCGCGAGCCTTTCGAACACCTACACGGTGCAGATCGCCCCCGCCCTCAACCATGTGCGCATCGTGCACGACGGCACCGCCCTGACATGCCTGCCCGAGACCGTGACGATCAAGGCCTGCGCCAACGCGGCCTGCTCGAGCCTGTACATCGGCGCCGTGTCGGTGACGCCGACGGTGGTCACCGGCGTCACCTGGTCGCCCAATCCGATCGCCTTCAACAACGGTTCGGCCACCGCCACCGTGCGCAGAAGCGCGACCGGCACGCTCACGTTGGGCGGCACGGTGACGGCGCCGGCCGGCACCAGCCTGACGTGCCAGAACGGCGCGACGGTGGGCGATTGCGCGCTCGTGTTCAATACCAATTCGTGCACGTTCGACGCGGTCGAGCCGACCCTGAACGCCAACTCGTCGATCTATACCAAGCTCTCCGGCAACGCCTTCTCGCTCGACGTGCTCGCGCTCGCAAGCGGCGCGCCGGCGCCCTCGTCGACGGCGACGGGGACGGCGACCGTGATGGACGCGAGCGCCGTCAGCACGGCTGAGCCGTGCGGCACCACGGCCTTGTCGCCGGGACAAAATTTCGCCTTTAACGGCAGCACGGGCCGCGCCACCATCACATTGACACCCTATTTCCAGGCGGCCAGGAACGCGCGCATAAAAATACTCACGAGCAATGGCGTGACCTCATGCTCGTCGGACAATTTCGCGCTGCGGCCGCGCAATCTGAGCGTCACGTCGGCCGGCGCCTATCCCGCCACCGCCGACGCCGCGGGGGTGAGCGCGAGCGCGACCGTGGCGGGCAACGTCTTCAGCGCCGGCTCGGAAGCGTTCAGCCTGGCCGCCGCGCCGACCTCGTTCGTACCTTCGCCGGCCGGTCCCGTGACGGCCGTGACCGGCTACAATGGCGTGCCCCTGATCAACCAGAACCGCGTGCAGCCATCGGGCGCGACCCAGGGCAGCGTCGCCGGCGTTTTCGCGGCGGGCAGCCTGAGCGGCGGCAGCTGGGCCGCGCGCGGCGACGCGTTCACGTATTCGGAGGTGGGGTACTTCCGCTTCCAGCCCTGGGGGGTCTACGACCAAGGCACGTTTGCCGACGTGGACCGGCTCAAGGCCACGCCCGAATGCTACAGCGACGCGAGGTTGAATTCGACCCTTGACCCGGCCGATCCGAATGTTCTGGTCAGCAATAAATTCGGCTGCTATTTCGGCAATAATGCCGCCTCGCCGTATGTGGGCCGCTTCGTTCCCGATCATTTCGCCCTCAGCGCCGCGGCGGTGGTCAACCGCAGCAGCCTGTCGTGCCCGGTTGCCTCGACCTTCACCTACATGGGCGAGGCGATGGCGCCGACCCTGACGCTGACGGCGCGCAACGCCGCGGGCGGGACCACTTTCAATTACACGGGCACGTTCGCGCGGTTCGCGCCGGCGGCGCAAATGAACCTGCGCGCCATCGACGACGCGGCCCCGACCCGCACCCCGTTCCCCGCCTGCGCGGCGCTAAAGGCCCATCCCTGCATCAGCGCCGATACCGTCACCGGCAGCTTCACCAATGGCGTGGCGAGCGCGATCCGGCTGCCGATCACCGTTTTCCGTCCGCTCGCCCCGGTCGGGCCGTTCGCCGCGTTCAAGGTCGGCGTCAAGCCGGTCGACAGCGACAATGTCGCCCTCAAGGCGGCCGACCTCACGCTCGACCCGGTCAACGCGGCCGCCGCCGCGGCCACGCATGCGAAGCTTGGCGCGACCCCGGCCATCCTGCGCCACGGACGCCTCAACATCGCCAACACCTATGGTTCCGAATTGCTCGACATGGGCGTCAAGATGACGGCGCAGTACTGGGCGGGCGGCAGCTACCTCACCAACGGACTGGACAATTGCAGCGGGCTCGATGGGACCGATTTCACGATGATCCACGACGGCTCGGGACCCAACGGCATCAACGCGGACAATATGAGCATTGGCGAAAACTTCCTCGACGGCGCCGAGCTCGTCGGCGGGGTGGGCAAGATTGTCCTGCGCCGGCCGATGACGGCGGCGCCGGCGAACCTGCGCCCGACCAAAAAAGGCAGTGTCACGCTCAAGTCGAGCCGCGACTATCTGCCCGGACAAGGGCGCGCCACCTTCGGGGTGTACAAGTCAGGGCCGGTTATCTATGTCCGCGAGACCTACTAGGAGACTGTCATACTTTTAGGCGCGTCGGCCGCAAAAAGCGCTGGACGAACCACCCGTTCTCGCTTCCAATAGCTCGCCATCGGCACCACGAAATCGTCAAAATCTGTCCTCGCCCGGCACTTTTTTCGCTTCGACTCCCCAAGCCCGACCTCCTCCTGCGCGCGAATTTGTTACTAAATGGTTGCTCAATTGAAAAAATTCAGACGAATTTGGACTAAATGTGAATATAATCAACAAGCTAGGGCGGATTGCTTACAAAACATTCAGTAACGGATTGCGCGCATGGGATTATTCGGTAAAAAGGTGAAGGGCGCAGGGTGGTTGGCGATCGGCTTCGACGCCGACGGCGTCCACGCGGCCAGCCTGCGCCACGCCGACGCCAAGGCGCCGCAGGTGACGGTGGCCAAGTTCTACCCGAGCGCCGCCGGCAAGTCGGTCGACGCGCTCGAGAAGCTCGCGCGCGAGGTGCAGGCGGCGCGCTTTCGCTGCTCGACCTTCCTGTCGGTGGCCGAATACCAGATGCTCGCGGTCGAGGCCCCCAACGTCCAGCCCGAGGAGCTCAAGGTCGCGGTGCGCTGGCGCCTCAAGGACATGCTCGACTTCCATGTCGACGACGCCACCATCGACGTGCTAGACATCCCGCCCGACGCCAGCGTGGCCGGACGCACCCATTCCATGTTCGCCGTGGCGGCGCGCAACAGCGTGATCGAGGCGCGCCAGGCCCTGTTCGTCGGCGCCGGCGTCGAACTCGACGCGATCGACATCCCGGACACGGCCCAGCGCAACATCTCGGCCCTGCTCGCGCCCGAGGGGCGCGGCGTGGCCATGCTCGCGTTCACGGACGAAGGCGGGCTGCTCACGGTCACCTACAACGGCGAACTGTACCTTTCGCGCCGGATCGACGTCACGCTCGAGCAGGTGCACGAGGTCGACCTCGAGCGGCGCGAGCGCGCCTTCGAGCGCATCATGCTCGAGCTGCAGCGCTCGCTCGACCACTTCGACCGCCAATTCCATTTCATCACCGTCGCCAAGCTCGTGCTCGGGCCGATGCCGCCGTGCGGCCTGCACGCCCACCTCGCCACCAACCTCTACATGCAGGTCGAGGAGCTCGACCTGGCCAAGGTGTTCGACCTGTCGCTGGTGCCCGAACTGAACGAGGTCGCGCACCAGCAGCGCTTCTTCCGCAGCCTCGGCGCGGCGCTGCGGATCGAGGAGAGGGTGCTGTGAGCCAGCAAATCAACCTCTTCAATCCGATTTTCCGGAAGCAGAAAAAATACTTTTCCAGTGTCACCATGCTGCAGGGGCTGGCCATCATCTGCGTCGCCTGCGCGCTGCTGGCGGCCGACGCCGCGCGCCGCGTGCGCGGACTCCAGATCCAGGCCGCCGCCAGCGCCACGCTGCTGGCCGAGACCGAACGGCGGCGCGAGCTGGCGAAGGTGCAATTTCCACCACGCAAGAGGGATCCCGTGATCGGCGCCCAGATCGCCGAGGCGACGGCGCGGCTGGCGGCGCTGCAGGGCGCCTCGGCCGTCCTGCGGCGCGGCGACTTCGGCAACGCGAACGGCTTTTCGGAGTACTTCCGGGCGTTCGCGCGGCGCACCGTCTCCGGTTTGTGGCTCACCGAGCTGACCGTCAGCGGCGCCAACGCCCAGATCGGCGTAAAGGGCAACACGCTGCGCGCCGAACTGGTCCCCGCCTTCATGGCCGAGCTGGCGCGGGAGCCCGTGATGAAGGGTAAGAGTTTTTCGGCGCTCAACATCGCGCAGGCGCCCGAGGCGGCCCCGGCGGAGGGCGGCGCGACGCCGCGGCGCTACCTGAGCTTCAAACTTGACGCCTACGGCGCCGGGGCGCGCACGGCGGGCGCGCCATGAAGAAATACTGGCTGCTGGCGAGCGCGCGCATCGACGGCCTGACCCTGCGCGAGCGCGCGATCCTGTTCGGCACGACCGCGGCGCTGCTCGTGTTCATGGTGTTTTTCTTCTACCTCAATCCGCAGTACGCCAAACAGAAGGCGCTGCTGAGCCAGATGGCGCACAACCAGGACCAGATCGCCGGCGTCGAGGCCGAGATCGTGCTCAAGATCCAGGCCCACACGGTCGACCCGGACGCGGTCGACCGCGCCAGGCTCGAACAGATCACGGGCGAGGCCGACAAGCTGTCGGCCTCGCTGATGGCTTTGCAGCAGGGCATGGTGCCGCCCGAGCGCGTGATCCCCCTGCTCGGACAGATGCTGCGCGCGCATGGCGGCTTGAAGCTCAAGTCGCTGCGCACGCTCGGCGAGGCCGCCGCCACCGACGCGGCGGCCGCGGCGCCCGCGACGGCGGGCGCGGCGTCGGCGCTGCTGCACCAGCACGGCGTCGAACTGGTGGTGCAGGGGAGCTATTCCGACATGGTCGCCTACATGGCCTCGCTCGAGCGCATGCAAGGCCAGGTGTTCTGGGCCAGCGCGGCGATGCGGGTCGACGAGTATCCTAACGCGACCCTGACGCTTAGCCTGTACACCATCAACCTGGACAAAAAATGGCTCAAGCTTTGATGCGCGCCGCCGCCCCGCTCGCGGCGCTGTGCGCCGCGCTGGCGCTGCCGGCGCGGGCGCAGCCGATGAACGACCCGACCCGGCCGCCGCCGCTGTTCTACCTGCCCGCGGGCGCGGGCGCCGCCGCCGCGCCGGCCGGCACCCCGCAACTGCAGTCCCTGCTCATTTCGCTGCGCCCCGGCGGGCGCCGTGTCGCCGTGATCGACGGCAAGACCGTGCGCCAGGGCGACCGGGTCGGCGGCGCCGTGCTGGCCCGCATCGAAAGCACCCACGTGGTGCTGCGCCGCGGCGGCAAACTGGAAACGATCAAGCTTTACCGTCCGGCCGCCACGATTGCAACTGTTCAACCATAGAGACCGACAACGTATGCAAAAATTTATCAGGATTGCCGGTTGGATCGGAACCGCGGCCGCGCTCGGCGCGTGCTCCGCCGTCGCCCCGCCCAAGCACGCCACCTACGACGCCATCAGCAAGGACATCCGCGCCGAGGCGGCGCGCGCGGCCCAGCCGGCGGCGCGCCCGAACGAGGCGGTGGCCAACGCGCTGCTGCCGCCGGTCGCATCGATCAGCAGGGGCCTGCCGCGTGCGCGCGCGGCGCTCGAGGAGCGCTTCAATGTGGCCTTCAACAACGTGCCGGTCCAGCAGTTCTACAACTCGCTGGTGGTCGGCACCCGCTACAACATGCTGGTCCATCCCGAGGTCAGTGGCACCGTCTCGGCCAACCTCAAGGACGTGACCATGGCCGAGGCGCTCGACGCGATGCGCGAGATGTACGGCTACGACTTCAAGATCGAGGGCACGCGCGTGTCGATCAAGCCGCTGACGCTGCAAACGCGGGTGTTCCAGGTCAACTATCTGCTCGGCAACCGCGCCGGCAGCTCGAGCCTGATGGTGTCCTCGACCTCGGTCTCTAGCGCGGGCGGCAACCAGAACGGGCAGAACGGCAACAACAACAACGGCAACAACAGCGGCGGCAACAACAACGGCAACAACGGCAACAACGGCAACAACAACGGCAACAACAACGGCAACAACAACGGCAACAACAACGGCAACAACGGCAACAACGGCGGCGGCGCCAGCAGCAACGTCAGCACCAACACCAGCAGCGCCTTCTGGGAGGAGCTCAAGCTCGCGCTCGAAGCCATCATGGGCGCCGGCGAGAAGGACAAGACCGGACGCACGGTCGTGGTCAGCCCGCAGTCGGGCGTGGTGGTGGTGCGCGGCATGCCCGACGACCTGCGCAACGTCGACGCCTACCTGAAGGCGACCCAGTTGTCGGTCAACCGCCAGGTCATCCTCGAGGCCAAGATCCTCGAGGTCGAACTCAACGACAGTTACCAGATGGGCATCAACTGGGCCGCCTTCTCGACCTCCCACAACGGCGCGCGCGTTTCAAGCGGCTTCATGCAGCCCGGCGTGGCGCTGCAACCGGCCGCCCCCGGCGCCTGTTGCACCCCGGGCGCGCTGAGCAGCACCGGCGAGGCCGCCTTCAACGCCGTCACCGGGCGCGCGATCGGCGCGGCGGCCGGCGCGGCCGGCTCGCTGTTCGGGCTGGCCCTGCAAACGTCCAATTTCGCCTCGCTGATCTCGTTCCTCGAGTCGCAGGGCACGGTGCATGTGCTCTCGAGCCCGCGCATCGCGACCATGAACAACCAGAAGGCCGTGCTCAAGATCGGCACCGACGAGTTCTACGTCACCGGCGTCACCAACAACGTCAACAGCAGCCTGGCCGGCGCCATCACCAACACCCCGAGCGTGACCTTGCAGCCGTTCTTCTCGGGCGTGGTGCTCGACGTCACGCCGCAGATCGACGGCGAGGGCAACGTGCTGCTGCACGTGCACCCGTCGGTGAGCCAGGTCTCGACCGTCAACAAGGGCATCAACCTCGGCGCGGGCGGCTCGGTGTCGCTGCCGCTGGCCGCCTCGAGCACCTCCGAGATGGACAGCATGGTGCGCGGCCAGAACGGGCGCGTGATCGCCATCGGCGGCCTGATGCGCCAGGCCGCCACCGGCGACCAGTCGCAGGTGCCCGGCGTGGGCGGTATCCCGGGGCTCGGCGCGCTGTTCCGCAACACGGGCAGGGTCAGCCAGAAGCGCGAGCTGGTGGTGCTGATCAAGCCGACCATCGTCGACGGCACCGGCGCCAACGCCTATGGCACCGAACTCGACGACGCCAGCCGGCGCATCGACCAACTCAATCCGCGCGCGGCGACGGAGCCGCGTTGATGCGCGCGCGCGCCGCACGGCGCATCTACTTCGCGGGGTCCGGCCATGTACACGGCGCACTTTGGCTTGCGTGAGATTCCGTTCGGCATCACGCCGGACACCTCGTATTTCTTCACCAGCCCGCACTCGCAGGAGGCGCTCAACACCCTGCTCGTGGCCGCCCGCAACGGCGAGGGCTTCATCAAGATCACCGGCGAGGTCGGCACCGGCAAGACGCTGCTGTGCCGCAAGTTCATGGCCACCCTCGACGACGGCTTCGTCACCGCCTACATCCCCAATCCCTTCCTCGAGCCGCGCACGCTGATGATGGCGCTGGCCGACGAGCTCGAGGTGGTATTCACCCGCAACGTCAACCAGCACCAGTTGCTCAAGGCGATCAACAAGCGCCTGCTCGAGCTGGCCGCGGCCGGCAAGCGCGTGCTGCTGTGCCTCGACGAGGCGCAGGCGATCCCGGTCGAGAGCCTCGAGGCGCTGCGCCTGCTGACCAACCTCGAGACCGAAAAGCGCAAGCTGCTCCAGATCGTGCTGTT
>NZ_PXWF02000234.1 GCF_003011895.2 Massilia glaciei
GAAAAGCGCAAGCTGCTCCAGATCGTGCTGTTCGGCCAGCCCGAGCTCAACCGCACGCTCGAACTCGACGCGATCCGCCAGCTGGCCCAGCGCATCACCTTCCACTACCACCTCGGCCCGCTCACGCGCGACGACATGGAGTATTACGTGGCGCACCGGTTGCGCGTGGCCGGCTTCACCGGCGCGCGCCTGTTCACGGCCGCCGCCGTCAAACGCCTGTACCGCGCCAGCGGCGGCATCCCGCGGCTGGTCAACATCCTGGCGCACAAGTCGCTGATGCTGTGCTACGGCCAGGGCCGGCAGCAGGTCAGCGGGGCCCATGTGGCAGCGGCCGCGCGCGACACGATCTCGAGCAGGCGGCGCCTGTGGCCGGCGCTGCTGGCCGCGATTTTTCCTGCCGGCAGCCGCCGGCGCTCTTACCTGGGCCTTGAGTAGATGAGTCTGATAAACAAGATGTTGCAGGACCTTGACGCGCGCGGCTCGCAGGCGGGCCCGGCGATGCAGGCGGACATCCGGCCGGTCGCCCATCCCGAGCGCGCGCCGGCCCAGCGCGCGCTGGTGCTGGGCCTGGCCGGCGCCGCGCTGGTGGCCGGCGGCGCGGCCGGCGGCTGGCTGTTTTTTAAGCGCCCGCAGGCCGCGCCCGAGGTGCCCGCGGCCGTGGTGAACGTGCTCAGGGTGCCGGTTCAACAGGTGGCGGCCGCGCCAACGCAGGCGGCCCGGCGCGCGCCCGATCCGGCCCCCGCGCCGGGCCCGATCATGATCGT
>NZ_PXWF02000235.1 GCF_003011895.2 Massilia glaciei
GCGCCTCGACGATCGCCGCAACGTGGTGCTGCAGCTCGGCCACTACCGGCATCAGCGCGCCGGGGCGGCGCTGGCGCCGGCCGGCGGCGCGCGCCTCGCCGGCGACTGGCGCGAGCTCGGCGCCGGCATCCGCGTCGTCGCGCTGGACCGGGACAGGCTCAGCGTGCGCCAGACGGTGCTCAAACGCGGCGGCGAGAAGCTGCTGGTGTGGCGCTGGTACCGCCAGTCGGGCATCGAGACCAGCAGCGCGGCGCGCGTCAAAATTTTGCTGGCCGCGCACAAGGCGCTGCGGCTGCGCCAGGACGGAACCGAGATCGTCGTGGCCACAAGCTTCGACGACAATCCGGAGCAGGCGGCGGCCGCGCTGACCCGCTTTCTCATCCTCATGCGGCCATCCATAGTGCGCGGAGTCGAACATGACAGCGTCAACTGAACAACCGAGGCTGGTGGTGCATCTGATCCACCAGCTCGACGTCGGCGGCCTCGAAAACGGCCTGATCAACCTGATCAAGCACATGCCCCCCGAACGCTACCGCCACGCCATCGTCTGCCTCAAGGACTACTCCGACTTCCATGCCCACATCAAGACGCGCGGGGTCGAGATCATCAGCCTCAACAAGCGCGAGGGCAAGGACTTCGGCCACTACGTGCGCATGTTCCGCGCCCTACGCGCGCTCCAGCCCGACGTCATCCACACCCGCAACCTGTGCGGGATCGAGGGCCAGCTGGTGGCCGCGCTGGCCGGCGTCAAGCTGCGCGTGCACGGCGAGCACGGGCGCGACATGTTCGACCTGTACGGCAAGCGCCTCAAGTACCAGCTGCTGCGGCGCCTGCTGCGGCCCCTGATCGGCCACTTCATCGCCGTCAGCGCCGACCTCGAACACTGGCTCATCGACAGCGTCGGCGCCGAGCCGGGACGGGTCTCGCAGATCGCCAACGGGGTCGACAGCGTGCAGTTCCACCCGCGCCTGGGACCGCCCGCCGCGGTCGGCCCCGAGGGCTTCATGAGCGACAACGCCTTCGTCATCGGCAGCGTCGGGCGCATGGTCGACGTCAAGAATTTCCCCACCCTGGTCGAGGCCTTCCTGCGCCTGATCGCCTCGCCCCATCCGGCGCACCAGCGCATGCGCCTGCTCATCGTGGGCGACGGCCCGACCCGCGCCGAATGCCTCGACATGCTCGCGCGCGCCGGCGCCGCGCACCGCGCCTGGCTGCCGGGCGAGCGCGGCGACATCTCGCAACTGCTGCGCGCGATGGACCTGTTCGTGCTGCCGTCGCTGGCCGAGGGCAGCTCCAACACCATCCTAGAGGCGATGGCCAGCGGCCTGCCCGTGATCGCCACGGCGGTCGGCGGCAACACCGAACTGGTGCACCCGGGCTTCACCGGCATCCTGGTGCCGCCGCGCTCGCCCGACCTGATGGCCGCCGCCATCGCCGACTACTGCCGCATCCCCGAGATGGGCGCGCGCCACGGCATGCGCGCGCGCAGCCAGATCATCGCCACCCACAGCCTGCCGGCCATGGCGCGCGGCTACCTTGCCGTGTACGACGCCCTGGCCCGCAACGGCCAAGAACCAAAGGAACCGCCATGTGCGCCATCACCGGACTCGTCGACCTGAGCGCGCGCCGCGCGATCGATCCCGCGCTGCTCGAGCGCATGAACCAGGCGCAGCGCCACCGCGGCCCGGACGGCGCCGGCACCCACCTCGAGGCCGGCGCAGGCCTGGCGCACCGGCGCCTGTCGATCATCGACGTCGAGGGCGGGCGCCAGCCCTTGTTCAACGAGGATGGCAGCGTGGTGGTGGTCTACAACGGCGAAATCTACAATTTCCAGCAGCTCATGCAAGAACTCGAAGCGCACGGCCACCGCTTCCGCACCCGCTGCGACACCGAGGTGATCGTGCACGCCTGGGAGCAATGGGGCCAACGCTGCGTCGAACGCTTCCGCGGCATGTTCGCGTTCGGCCTGTGGGACCGCGAAGCCGAGGTGCTGTTCCTGGCGCGCGACCGGCTCGGGGTCAAGCCGCTGTATTTCGCGCATCTGGCCGACGGCCACTGCGCCTTCGGCTCCGAGCTCAAGGCGCTGATGGCCCATCCCGGCGTGGCGCGCGAGCTCGACTTGCGCGCGGTGGCAGATTACTTCGCCTATGGCTACGTGCCCGAGCCGCGCACCATCTTCCGCCAGGTCGGCAAACTGGCGCCCGGCCACAGCCTGACGCTGCGCCGCGGCGCCGCGCATGCCGCGCCCAGGCGCTACTGGGACCTGCCGTTCGCGCCGCACGCCTTCATGAGCGAGCAAGACGCCGCCGACGAGCTGATCGCGCGCCTGCGCGAGGCCGTCAGGATCCGGCTCGTGGCCGAGGTGCCGCTCGGCGCGTTTTTGTCGGGCGGGGTCGACTCGAGCGCCATTGTCGCACTGATGGCCGATCTGATGCCCGATCCGGTCAGCACCTGCTCGATCTCGTTCGGCGATCCGCGCTTCAACGAATCGGGCTACGCGCTGCAGGTGGCCAGGCGCTTTGGCACGCGCCACCACGCGCTGCAGGTGGCGCAGCAGGACTTCGCGCTGGTCGACCGGCTGGCCACACTCTACGACGAACCGTTCGCCGACAGCTCGGCTTTGCCGACCTACCGCCTGTGCCAGCTCGCGCGCGAGCACGTCACGGTGGCGCTGTCGGGCGACGGCGGCGACGAGAACCTGGCCGGCTACCGCCGCTACCGCTACCACCTGCACGAGGAGCGGGTGCGCCGGCTGCTGCCGCTCGGTCTGCGCCGCCCGGTGTTCGGCGCGCTGGGACGCAGCTGGCCCAAAGCCGACTGGGCGCCGCGCCCGCTGCGCGCCAAGACCACGTTCGAATCGCTCGCGCGCGACACCGTGGCGGCCTGGTTCCACACCGTCTCGCTGATGGACGACGATCTGCGCGCGCGCCTGTTCAGCCCCGAATTCACACGCGCGTTGGGCGGCTACGATTGCGTCGACGTGCTGCGCCGACACGCCGCCGGGTGCCCCGCCACCGACGCGCTGTCGCTGGTGCAGTACCTCGACTTCAAGACCTACCTCCCGGGCGACATCCTCACCAAGGTCGACCGCGCCAGCATGGCGCACGGCCTCGAGGTGCGGGTCCCGCTGCTCGACCATGAACTGGTCGAGTGGATCTCGGGCCTGCCGCCCGGCTTCAAGCTGCGCGGCGGCGAGGGCAAATACCTGTTCAAGAAGGCGCTCGAGTCCCGCTTGCCGAAACAGATGCTCTACCGCAGCAAGATGGGGTTCTCGGTGCCGCTGGCGGACTGGTTCCGCGGCCCGCTGCGCCAGCAACTGGCCGCCACGCTGCTCGGCCCGACGCTGGCGCACACAGGAATCTTCAATATGGCGTGCATCGGCGCCATGCTGGCCCAGCACGGAACGGGGCGGCGCGACCACAGCGCGGCGCTGTGGTCGCTGCTTATGTTCGAGGCCTTCCTGCGCAACGTGCTGCGGGCCGCAGGCACGCCGCTCGCGCGCGCGGCCTGAAGGCGCCAACTGTGTTGAAGGTCTTCATCACGGTCGACACCGAGGTCTGGCCCGACGCGCCCGACTGGCCGCGCACGCCGATCGCCGCCGGGCGCACCGACTTCGCGCGCGAGAGCGCGCTCTACCTCGACGGCGCCACCGGCGAGGGCGAGTTCGGGGTGGGCTACCAGCTCGCCATGCTCGGCCGCCACGGCCTGAAGGCCTGCTTCTTCGTCGAACCGCTCGCGGCCGCGCGGATCGGCCGGGCGCCGCTCGAGAAAGTGGTCGACCAGGTGCAGCGCGCCGGCCACGAGGTGCAACTGCACCTGCACACCGAATGGCTCGGCGACCTGCAAGACGCCGCGCTGCCTGGGCGCCACCGCCAGTTCATGCACCAGTTCAGCGTGGACCAGCAGGCCGCCCTGATCGGCTCGGGCGCGGCGCGGCTAGCGCGGGCCGGGGCCGCGCCCGTGTGCGCCTTCCGCGCCGGCAGCTTCGGCGCCAACGCCGACACCCTGCGCGCGCTGGCCGCGTGCGGCCTCGCCTTCGACAGCAGCTACAACCCGACCTGCCTGCACCCGGACTTTCTGCGCGCGCCCGTGCTCGAGCAGCCGGCCCGCGTGCACGGCGTCTGGGAGTTCCCGGTATCGAGCTTTGGCGACTATCCGCGCCACCGCCGCCACGCGCAGCTGTGCGCCTGCTCGTTCGCCGAGATGCGCGCCGCGCTGATGGCGGCGTGGGAGGCGCGCTGGTACAGCTTCGTGATCGTGCTGCACAGCTTCGAGCTGCTTAGGGGACGCTCCCCGCCGCACACGCCGGCGCCCGACTGGCGCGTCATCGGACGCTTCGAGTCGCTGTGCCGCCTGCTCGACGCCGAACGCGGCAAGTTCGCCACCACGCTGTTCCGCGAGCTCGATCCGGCGCTGGTGCCGGCCCTGCCGCGGGCGCCGGCGCTGCGCGGCTCGATCGCGCGCACGCTGCTGCGCGCCGCACAACAGCATTGGCCGCATCGCAACTCTTGATCGAACGCAACAGCCCCGTGCCAAAACATGCGGAACATGGAGCCATGCGAATCCTGCACATCCTCGACCATTCCGTCCCCCTGCACAGCGGTTACGCGTTCCGAACCCTGTCGATCCTCAAACAGCAGCGCGCGCTCGGCTGGCACACGATCCAGCTGACCGGCCCGAAACAGGGGGCTGCCGGGTCGGGCGAGCGCAGCATCGACGGCTGGCACTTCTTCCGCACCGCGCCCAGCGGCGCGCCCTGGGCCAGGCTGCCGGTGCTCAACCACCTGGCGCTGGTCGACGCGCTGGCGCGGCGCGTGCGCCACGTGGCCAAACTGACCCGGCCCGACGTGCTGCACGCCCATTCGCCCTCGCTCAACGCGCTCGCCGCGCTGCGCGCCGGGCGCAGCCTCGGCCTGCCGGTGGTCTACGAGATCCGGGCGTTCTGGGAGGACGCGGCGGTCGACCATGGCACCAGCAGCAAGAACGGGGTGCGCTACCGCCTCTCGCGCGCGCTCGAGACCTACGCCGCGCGCCGGGTCGACGCCGTCACCACCATCTGCGAGGGCCTGCGCGCCGAGATCGAGTCGCGCGGCATCGCGCGCGATCGCATCACGGTGATCCCGAACGCGGTCAACCTGCGCCGCTTCGGCAATGCCGAGCCGCGCGACCAGGCACTGGCGCGCCGCCTCGGCCTGGACGACGGGCCGGTGCTCGGTTTCATCGGCTCGTTCTACGCCTACGAGGGCCTCGAGGTGCTGCTCGAGGCGCTCCCCCTGATGCTGCAAACCTGTCCCACGATGCGCGTGCTGCTGGTCGGCGGCGGGCAGCAGGAGGCGCGCCTGCGCGAACGCGTGGCGCAACTGGGGGTGGCCGCGCGGGTCGTCTTCACCGGCCGCGTCGGCCACGACCAGGTCGGCGCCTACTACGCGCTGATCGACATGCTGGTCTACCCGCGCCTGCGGATGCGCCTGACCGAGCTGGTCACGCCGCTCAAACCGCTCGAGGCGATGGCCCAGGGCCGCCTGGTGCTCGCCTCCAACGTCGGCGGCCACCGCGAACTGATCACCCACAACAAGACCGGCATCCTGTTCGACGCCGGCAGCGCCGCCGCGCTGGCCGAGTCCGTGCTCGCGCTGCTGGCCTCGCCGTGGCGCTGGCAGGGGCTGCGCGAGGCGGCCCGCGCCTTCGTCGAAAGCGAACGCACCTGGTCGGCCAGCGTGGCGCGCTACGCGCCGCTGTACGGGGCCCTGCTCGAGCGAAAGAGCGGACGATGAGCTTTAGCGGGATGCGCATCGGGCTGGTCGGCCCCGTGCCGCCGCCGGCCGGCGGGATGGCCAACCAGACGCTCCAGTTGTGCGAACTGCTGCTGGCCGGCGGCGCCTGCGTCGAACTGGTCGCGCTCAACCGGCCGCTGCCGCCCATGCTCGAGCGGGTGCGCGGCCTGCGCGCCCTGTGCCGGCTGCTGCCATACATGCTGCGCCTGTGGCGCGCCGCCCCCCGGGTCGACCTGTTCCACATCATGGCCAATTCCGGCTGGTCGTGGCACGTGTACGCGGCGCCGGCGATCTGGATCGCACGACTGCGCGGGGTGCGCGTGATCGTCAACTACCGCGGCGGCGAGGCCGACAGGTTCCTGCTGCGCCAGCGCCTGCTGGTGATGCCGACGATGCGCCTGGCCGACGCGCTGATCGTGCCCTCGGTCTACCTGGCGCGCGTGTTCGGGCGGCGCGGCTGCCAGCCGCACGTGGTCCCCAACATCATCGACCTGAAACGCTTTTCACCGTGCAGGCGGGCGCAGCCGGCCGCGCCCACGCTGCTCGTGGCGCGCAATCTGGAGCCGATCTACGACAACGCGTGCGCGCTGCGCGCGCTGGCGCTGGTGCGCCAGGCCTGCCCCGGCACCACCATGGTGGTCGCCGGCGAGGGCGCCGAGCGCGCCGCGCTCGAAAAACTGGCGCGCGAGCTTGAGGTGCTCGAGTCGGTGCACTTCACCGGCCGCCTCGACAACGCCGCCATGGCCGCGCTGTACCGCTGCGCCGACATCGTCATCAACCCCAGCCTGGCCGACAATATGCCGGTCTCGGTGCTCGAGGCGCTGGCCTGCGGGGTGCCGGTGGTGAGCACCAATGTCGGTGGCATCCCCGACCTGCTCGAGCACGACGTCAGCGCCGTGCTGGTGGCGCCGGGCGACCCGATCGCGCTGGCCCATGCCGTGATCCGCCTGGTGCACGACCGCCCGCGCGCAGACGCCCTGCGCGCCGCCGGGCTCGAGCTGGCGGCGCGCTTCGACTGGAACCGGGTCGGCCCGCTGCTCGAGGCGCAATACCGGCGCGTGCTGGCGCGTGGACGGCGCGATTTTTACGGCTCGCTGGTGGCGGGACTGCTGTTTCCACTGCAGGAGCTGTGCAAGCGCCACCGGAGCGTGGCCCTGCGCCGCGAGATGGAGCGGTCCCAGTGGGCCAGCCTTCCACAGCTGCGCCAGATCCAGCTCGAACGACTGTGCGCGCTCGCGCAGCACGCGCACGCGCACGTGCCCTACTACCGGCGCCTGTTCGCGCGCGCCGGCTTCGACCCGCACAACATCGAGAGCCTGCTCGATCTGCGCCGGCTTCCGGTGCTGCGCAAGGACGACCTGCGCACCCACGCCGGCAGCTTCAAGTCGGACGTGGCGCCGCCGCTGGCGCGCTCGAACACGGGCGGCTCGAGCGGCGAGCCGCTCGTCTTCTTCATCGGCAAGGAGCGCGTGGCGCACGACGTCGCGGCCAAATGGCGCGCCACGCGCTGGTGGGATGTCGACATCGGCGAGCGCGAGGTGGTGGTGTGGGGCTCGCCGATCGAACTGGCGGCCCAGGACCGGATGCGCCAGATGCGCGACCGGCTGCTGCGCACGACCCTGATCCCGGCGTTCGACATGTCGTCGGCCAAATTGGACAAATACGTCGCCCGCATCCGCAAGCTGCGCCCGGCCATGCTGTTCGGCTATCCATCGTCCCTGAGCCTGATCGCGCGCCACGCGGGCGCGCGCCGGGTGCCGCTCGACGACCTCGGGATCCGGGTCGCGTTCGTGACCTCCGAGCGGCTCTACGACGACCAGCGCGCCCTGATCGGCAAGGCGTTCGGCTGCGCCGTCGCCAACGGCTACGGCGGGCGCGACGCCGGCTTCATCGCGCACGAATGCCCGGCCGGCGGCATGCATGTGACGGCCGAGGACATCATCGTCGAGATCCTCGGCCCCGGCGGGCAGCCGTTGCCCGACGGCGAGTCCGGCGAGATCGTGGTCACGCACCTGGCCACGCGCGACTATCCGTTCATCCGCTACGCCACCGGCGACGTCGGCGCGCTCGGGCGCACGCCCTGCCCGTGCGGGCGCACCCTGCCCCTGCTCGAGCGGATCGAGGGCCGCAGCACCGACTTCCTGCATGCGCAGGACGGCACCGTGATGCACGGGCTGGCGCTGATCTACATCCTGCGCGACCTGCCGCAGGTGCGCGCCTTCAAGATCGTCCAGGAGAGCGTCGCGCTCACGCGCGTGGTGGTCGTGGCCATGCCGGCGCTCGGCGCGACCTTGCGCGCGCGGATCGAATCCGGTTTCAAAGCCAGGCTCGGGGCCGGGGTCACGGTGCTGATCGACGAGGTCGGCGCGATCGCCCCCGACCCCTCGGGCAAATTCCGTTATGTGGTCAGCCACGTCAAATTATCCTAGGGGGGGTAGCCATGTTTCCGATTACCACGGTGCTGTTGATCGTCTCGCTTCTGGTCATTTGCATGCGCATCCTGCACAAGCTGCGCAACGTCCATCTGCTGCTGTACTCCTCGCGCGGACAGGCGCAGACCGACACGGCGGCCGTGTTCCGCCAGTTCGAGGCGCTGATCGGCCTCTACCACGACCTCGGACTGAGCAAAAGCCTGCCGCCCACCCGCGGCTGGTCGGCCTCGCCCGACTTCCTGGCCCAGCTGACGCGCCACGCGCTGCTGGAAAAACCGCTCACCGTGGTCGAGTGCAGCAGCGGCGCCTCGACCCTGGTGCTGGCGCGCTGCATGCAGATCAACGGCGCCGGCCGGGTCTACAGCCTCGAGCACGACCCGGTGTACGCGGAAAAGACGCGCGCCGAGCTGGCGCGCCACGGCCTGGGCGAGTTCGCCGTGGTGTTGCTCGCGCCGCTGCGCGGATTTTCCGCCGGCGCGCCCGAACGCCTCTGGTACGCGCGCGACGCCCTGCCGCCCGGCCTGGCCATCGACATGCTGGCGATCGACGGCCCGCCCAAGGACACCGGCGCGCTGGCGCGCTACCCGGCCGGCCCGGCCCTGTTCCCCCTGCTCGCGCCCAACGCGGCCGTGTTCCTCGACGACGCCGCGCGGCCTGAGGAACAGGCCATCCTCTCGCGCTGGAAAGACGAGTTTCCGGCGCTCGCCTTCAGCACCCGCGAGTGCGAGAAGGGCTGCGCCGTCATGCGCGCCAATCCGGCCATGGTGCCTTGATGGTTTATCAAATCCCCCGGGCCTTGGCGCGCGCCTCTTCGGCTGCCAGCAGGCGCACCAACTCGGCGTCGCGCGCATGCTGCCGGCGGTAGCGCGCCACGCCCTCAAGCTGGTTTGCCAGGTGCGCCTTCATCATCTCAGGTCTTAGTTCAACCCCGAAGTCGGCCGGCGCGGCGTCGCCGGCCCCGCCGAAAATGCGCGCGATGACCATCCGCCCGACATTGGCGCGGTAGTGCGACGGCTCCCAATAGTGGACCATCTGGGGGCCGGCGCGCGAGCGCGCCAGCGGCTCCGTCGTGATCGAGTTGAATCCCGAAAAATCGAACAGGCGCGTGTCGCAGCCCTCGCGCCGGCGCGTTTGCGCCATCCGCGCCAGCGCCTGCTGCCAGCGTTCGTGGGCGCCGCCCTTGCCGCGCCGGTACAGCGCGTCGAGCATGCTCGCGTGGGTCGGATTGATGTACAGGCGCACCCGCGTGCCGTCCCCGCACATCTGGCGCACCGCCACGCCGAAGGCTTCGAGCGCGTCGGCGGTCGGCCCCTCGCCGCGAATGAACTCGCGCAGCCGCGGCGCCACCGCCGCGCTGGTGCCGCCCCAGTGCTGCATGTGGTCGTTGATGCAGCGTTCGTCGCGCTGCCCGTAGAGCGCGAGGCTCGACTTGCAAACCGCGCCGAACGAGCCGGCCAGCACGCTCAGCGAGTCCTGCGTCATGTCGAGCGTGAGGGCGCGCTTGAGGTTGATCAAGCCGCGGTGGGCGAAGAAGTGGCCGCCGCCGGCGACCAGCTCGCGGTCGAAATCGGCGCCCACCGCCAGCGAGAACGAGGGCGCGTCGACGCCCCAGACCACGGTGGCGGGCCGGCCGACGCGGCGCGCGTGCAGGGCCATGGCGGCGGCGTCGCCGAGCGAGGCGCCCGACAGCGCGCCGTTGAACACGGTCTGCCCCGCGAACGCGGGCACGCCCGCCGGCAGCGCCAGCTCGGTGCGTGAATTGCCCAGGTAGAGCACCTGCGGCCGGTAGCGCGCCAACGCATAGGTTTTGCCCCAGGCGCTGAGCTTTTCGCGCGCCGGGCGCAATTGCTGCACCCGCGGCGAATCCCACTGGTGCGTCAGATGCGGATCGACGATGTAATTGAGCGCTGCCACGCCGCCGATCGCCAAGCCGCTGGCACAGTAAAACACGGTCAGGTAGGTGCGCATGGCCGCCCTCAGAACTGGAAGTAAAGGAATTCGCTGACGCGGTTCATGCTCAGCACGCAGACGATGAACAAGCCGGCGAAGCCGAGCCCCCATGCCGGGCGCGGCCGCCAGGTGATCCACTGGCGCGCCGGCCGATGCAATATTCGTTCAAAAGCGGGCTCGTAATGACAGAATATTTCCTGCGTCGTCGGCGCGAAAAAGGCCAGCACGGCGGCCAGCGCGAGCGCCGGCAGGCCCAGTCCGACCAGTTCGATCCAGCGCAGGCCGTCGAATCCGACCGCGCCGGGGAGCCACTGCGCCAGCGGCGCGAAGGCGCGCGGCAGCGACACGCCGTTGGCGCCGGCCAGCGCGCCGAGGATGTCGAAGGCGGTGCCGAAATCGGGCGCGCGGAAGAACACCCAGGCCAGCATGACGGCGAGGAAGGTGAGCGCCTGCGCCGCCAGTGGCGCCAGCCTGAACCCGCCCCAGGCCTGCCAGCAATGGTGCAACACCAGGAAGCCGCCGTGCAGCGCGCCCCAGGCCACGAAGGTCCAGCCGGCGCCATGCCACAAGCCGCCCAGCAGCATGGTGAGCATCAGGTTGCGGTAGCGTTTGAGCCGCCCGAGGCGCCCTCCCCCAAGCGCTATATACAGGTAGTCGCGCAAAAAGCGCGACAGCGTCATGTGCCAGCGGCGCCAGAACGCGCCGATGTCGAGCGCCTTGTGCGGCGCGTTGAAGTTGAGCGGCAGCTTGACGCCGAACATGCGCGACAAGCCAATCGCCATGTCCGAATAGCCCGAAAAATCGAAATACAGCTGGAACGTGTAGGCCAGCACCCCGACCCAGGCCTCGATCATCTGCGGATGGGCCCCGGCGGCGAACACGGGTCCCGCCAGCGGCGAGAGGTTGTCGGCGATGAGCACCTTCTTGGCCAGGCCGACGACGAAGATCGACATCCCGATGGCGAAGTTGGCCGCCAGCGGCCGGTAGTTCCGCGCGTCGGCGAACTGCGGCATCATCTCCTTGTGGTGCAGCACCGGTCCGGCCACCAGATGCGGGAAGTAGCTGACGAAAAGAAAATAGTGGCTAAAGCGCACCTCGCTCGCCTCGCGCCGGTGGCAGTCGACCAAAAAAGCAATCTGCGTGAACGTGAAAAACGAGATCCCGACCGGCAGAATTATGGCCAGCTGCGACTGCGCGCCGACCGCGCCGAGGAAAAAATTGGCGTATTTATAGTAGGCCAGCAGCGCCAGGTTGGCCGCCACCGCGGCCAGCAGCACGCGCCGGCGCGCGGTCCCGGCGGCGTGAGTGATGGCGCGCGCGGCGGCGAAGTTGAACATGATCGAGGCCAGCAGCAGCGGCACGTGGCGCGCGCTCCCGACCCCGTAGAACGCGAGCGAGGCCATCCCCAGCCATACGGCGGCCCAGCGCGGACTGGTCCGCCCGAGCACGAAGAAGCCCGCCAGCACCAGCGGCAGGTAGAGGAACAGGAAGCTGAACGAGTTAAACAGCAAGCCGCTCTCCCCCGTCGCGCCGCGCCGGCGCCGACAGCACGTCGGCGTAGCAGCCGGCGATCTGGCCGGCCACGCGCTCCCACGTGAAACGGCGCACCAGAGCGCGCACCAGCTCGCGCGGCGGCGGCGCGCCGACCAGCCCGAGCACGGCCCGCTTTTGCGCGGCGGTGTCGTCCCAGCGCACCTTTTTGAGCGCGAACTCGCTGTCGGGCAGTTCGAGCGCGCTTTCGGCCGTCATCACCACCGGCGTGCCGCTGGCCAGGGCCTCGAGCACCGACAGCGGAAACACCTCCCCCTGGCTGGGCAGCACGAACACCGAGGCGGCCGCGTAGGCGCTCGCGAGCAGCGCGTCGTCGTGGCGCAGCGGCCCGAGCCAGGTCACGCCGCACACGTTGCGCACCCGCCGCAGGTAGTCACGGTCGCACTCCTGCGCCTGGCCGATCAGAACGAAGGGCAGCTTCAGGTCGGCCAGCGCGTGCGCCATCGCGAGCTGGTTCTTGTAGGGCGAGATGGCGCCGGCCATGAGCACGAAATCGCCCCCGATGCCGGTGTGCCGGCGGAAGTGGTCGGCGCCGGACTTGAAGAAATGCGGACTGATCCCGTTCGGGAAGACCCGTATCTTGCTGTCCTCGATCAGGAACGCGGCGTTGATCGCGCGCCGCTCGGCCTCGCCCAGCGCCACCACCAGGTTCGCCATCTGCAGCGCGCGCCGCATCTGCGCGTAGCTGGTCTGCACGTTCCATGATGTCAGGCGGCCGATCAGGCGCTCGGCGACGCGCGCGCAGCCGCCGCTGGCGCGGTTCCAGCCCGGCGAGATCAGCGGCGACAACACCACCGGCACGCCCAGTTCGGCGGCCGCCTCGACGATGCGGTGGTTGCCGTTGGTGGCCGCGAACACGTGGACCAGGTCGAAGTCGCCCAGGCGCGAGCGGCACGGGTCGAGCAGTTCGACCGAGACTTTGCGCCGGCCGTGGCCCTCGATCCGGTTGAGCGCGGCGATGGTTTCGCGCACCTGGATCTGGAGCCCCCCCTCGCGCTGGAACAGCATGGGATAGGACAGTATGCCGATTCGCATGGCGCCTCCGGTCAGTGTGGGAATGCGGCCGCCAGCTTGCGCCGCGCCAGGGTCAGCTCGGCGCGCAGCGGATGGCCCAGCAGCGCGAGCCCCGCCAGCCACAGGAGCAGAGATCCGGCGGCGGCCGCGGCCAGTTGGCCCGCTCCCGCCGGCAACGCCAGCAGCGCGCACGCGGGCGCGGCGCTGGTCAGCGCCGCCAGCGCCGCGCTGCCCGAACCGGCGCGCGCCTGGCGCCAGCAACCGATCCGGTTGTGGCGCGCCACGCTGCGCAAGATGAGCGCGGCGCGCACCACGGTGCCGGCCACCACGGCCCACGCCAGCGCGGCCAGGCCGAACGGCGCCGCCGCCAGCAGCAGGGCGATCCGCACCGGCACGGCCAGCGCGTCGATGCGCGCCTGCGCCTTGACCCCTCCGGTGGCCACCAGCAGGTAGCGCGCCATGCTCGAGAGGCTGTACAGCGCCGAGGACAGGCACATGATCCGCACCAGCGGGGCCGCCGCGTCCCACTGGTTGCCATACAACAGCCGCACCAGGGGCAGGGCCATCAGCGCCACGAACGCGTAGAACGGCCACGCGAACGCGGTCATGTAGCTGACCGTGCGCAGATAGGCGGCGCTGGCGTCGCCGCCGTCGCGCGCCTGCGCCGCGTACAGCGGGAACACCACCGGCGAGACCGCGCTGGTGATCGCCTGGTGGAACACCGACAGCACCCCGACCGCCTTGCTGAACACCCCGACCCCGCCCATGCCGATCACCTTCCCGATGATCAGGTCGGGCGCGGCGACCCCGGCCTCGTCGATCAGGGTGCCGCCGGTGGCGTAGGCGCCGAACGAGATCACCCGGCCCATGCCGGCGCGCGCGGGCAGCCACGGCAGCTCGCGCGGGCGCAGCGCCAGGCTCACGCACAACGCGGCGACGGTGGCCGCGACCGACGCCAGCGCCAGGCTCAGGAAGCCGAAGCCGCTCCACGCCAGCGCCACGGCGACGAGGAAATTGCACACGCCGTGGGCCAGGTTGATCGCGCAGATGGCGCCGAGGCGCAACTGGCGGCGCAGCACCGGCAGCGTGATCGCCGTGAACGGGATCAGCACGAAGTTGACCGCCAACAGCTGCAGCACGGGCGCCAGCCGCGGCTCGGCGTAAAAGCGCGCCAGCGGCCAGCTCAACGCCGCCACCAGCGCCGCCAGCGGCCAGGCGAACAGGAAGCTGACCCCGAGCACCGCGCGCAGGCGCCGGCGGTCCAGCCTGCGCGCCTGGATCACGTACTGGCCGACGCCGAAGTCGCGCAGCACCTGCACGATCCCGAGCAGCACCGCGCCGACCGAGACCACGCCGATCTCGTCGGGCGTGAGCAGGCGCGACAGGATCATGGCGCCGGCCAGCGCGAGCAGCACGAGCGCGTACTTCTCGACGAACGAGAAGGCGAGCGCGCCGCAGGTGCCGTTCATGGCAGCAGCCCGGCGTAGAAATCGAGCACGCGCGCGCGCAGGATGGCCGGCGTGTAGCCGTTCTCCATCTCGGCGCGCGCGTGTTGGCCCATCAGGGCGCGCCGCGCCGGGTCGGCCAGCAGCGAGGCGACCGCGGCGGCGGTGGCGTCCGCGTCGCCGAGCGGCACCAGCAGCCCGCCCATGCTAAGGCGCAGGATGTCGGCGGTGCCCGGCACGTCGGTGCCCACCACCGGCACGCCGCAGGCCATCGCCTCGATGGTCGCGATGCCGAAGCCCTCATTGCGGCTTAGCAGCAGGTGCAGGTCGAACGCGGGCAGGATCTCCTCGACCGCGCCGACGAAGCCGGTGAATATGACGTGGCCGGACAAGCCCTTCAGCGCCACCTGCCGCTTCAATTGCGCCTCGAGCGGGCCGGTCCCGGCCAGCACCAGGCGCAGCGCAGGAAAGCGCCCGCGCAGCGCCGCCACCAGCGCGATCAGCGCCTCGGGCCGTTTTTGCGGCGACAACCGCCCCACCGCGCCGATCACCAGCGCGTCCGGCGCCAGCCCGAGGCGCCCGCGCGCGGCCAGGCGGCGCGCCGGCGATGGATAAAAGCGCGCGGTGTCGACGCTGTTCGGAATCACGCACAGGCGCGTGGCCGGCGCGAGATAGGGGCCGAAGCTGGCCATGAAGTGCTCGAGCGCAGAGACCGAGACCGCGTACACCCCGCGCACCGAGCCGAACGCCTCGCGGTACAGGGCCGCGTGCCAGGGGTGGAACTCGGCCGGCGGAAACGCGTTGTGCACGCTGAGCACGAGCGGCAGCTTGCAGTGATGCGCCAACCACAGCGCCGAGGCGCCATAGCTGGTCCAGCAAAAGGCCACATGCACCAGATCGGCGCGGAAGCGGCGCAGCTGCGGCGCGCTGAACAACTCGGCGCGCAGCTTGTTGGTGCGGCGCCAGCGCCAGCGCTCGAAAAACTGGGGCGGGTCGAACACGGTGGCGGCGATGCCGTCGGCGCGCAGGCCGGCGGCGAGCTGGTTGAACCCGGCGAAGCGCGGCGTGGCGAGCATGCTCGCATGGCCGGCGCCGGCCAGCAGGCGCGCCTCCTGCGCCATGCGCAGCTCCATGCCGCCCAATTCGCCCGAGCAGCTCGTGATCAGCACCCGCGCGCCCCTGGGCGGCGGCGCGGGCCGCCCGAACCAGGCCTGGAAGATGAAGCCGCGCAGGTAGTGCCATTCCCAGCGCCGCAAAAAAACGGCGTCGGCGTCGCGCGCGGCGAGCGCGCGCGCCACGCCCAGCAGCTCGCGAGCCGCCTTGGCCAGCATCCAGCGCGGCACGCCGAACAGGCGCGGCGACGGGTCGGCGCCCTCCTGCACCCGGGCGCCGCGCCCGTGCCGGAAGGCGCGCCGCAAAATGCTGTCCGCCGCGAGCTGGTGCGGCCGGATGAAATGGGCCACCTTCGCCCCGGCGCAGAACCAGGCGCGGTGGCCGGCGGCGGCCACCCGCCGGTTGAATTCGGTCTCGCAGCCCATCGCGTAGGCGCCCGCGCCCGGCCCGAGCCGCTCGTCGAAGCGGTGGCCGGCCTCGAACACGGCGCGCCGCACCGCCATGTTGGCGCCCCACACCAGCCCCGGAAACACCGGCCCCTCGGCCACGTCGGTGATGGCGAACGTGACCCCCAGCGGCACCAGCCGCAGCACCCATTCTGGGGGCGCCCGCCCCCAGTCGGCCACGATGGCGCCGCCGAACACGGCGTAATCGGGATGCGCGCGCGCGCACGCGTCGAGCCGCAGCAGCCAATCGGGTTCGGGGCTCGCGTCGTCGTCGGTGAACACGAACAGATCGGCGCCTCCCTCGAGCGCGAGCGCGATGGCCTCGTTGAGCGCGGCGCTCTTGCCGCCGCGCGCGCGCCGCACGCAGCGCAGCGGCAGGCGCGAGGCGAACGAGGCGAGCAGTTCGGCGGTTACGTCGGCGCCGCCGTCGTCGACGACGATCAGCGACCAGCCGTCCCCGGGCGGATGCAGCGCGCAATAGGCGGCCAGCACTTTTGGCAGGGTCGCCGCACCATTGCAAGTAGCCATGAGAACGGTCAACAAGCCCGCACCTCCCCTGATCTAGTATTGCCTGAACCTAACAATGCAGTGTACCGATGCATTCCGCCGCCCGATTGACGGGCGTCAAGGAGTTCCAGACCATGCGCGACATCCTCGTTACACTGATCGTTCTCGGGTCGCTGCCGCTGATCCTGCGCTCGCCCGTCAACGGCGCCCTGATGTGGGTGTGGATCAGCGTGATGAACCCGCACACCCAGGGTTGGGGCTTCGCCACCGCGTTCCCGTTCGCCATGGTCATAGCGCTGACCACGCTGCTGAGCCTAGCCTTCACGCGCGAGCCGCGCGCCATGCCCTGGACCCCGGTCACGCTCACGCTGCTCGCCTTCGTGGTGTGGATGAACGTGACGCTGCCGTTCTCGATCTTTCTCGACGACTCGATCCGGCAGTGGCAGAAGGTCATGAAGATAATGCTCATGACGTTCGTGTGCATCATGCTCATCAAGTCGCGCCGCGACGTCCACCGGCTGGTCTGGGTGCTGGCCATCTCGCTCGGCTACTACGGCATCAAAGGCGGCATTTTCACGCTGCGCAACGGCGGCGGCGAGCGCGTCTGGGGCCCCGAGCAGACCTTCATCGGCGACAACAACGCCATCGCGCTCGCGCTCATCATGATCATCCCGCTCATGTTCCACCTGCGCCAGAACAGCCCCCAGCGCTGGCTGCGCCGCGGGCTCGACGGCGCCATGCTGCTGTGCGCGCTCGCCGCGCTCGGCTCGTATTCGCGCGGCGGCCTGCTGGCCATCGCCGCCATGGTCCTCTACTGGTGGCTCAAAAGCGGCAAAAAGGCGGTCATGGGCGGCGTGTTGCTGTGCGCCGCGCCGCTGCTGCTGCTGTTTATGCCCGAGCAGTGGGGCGACCGGATGGACTCGATCCAGAACTACGACATGGACGCCTCGGCCCAGGGCCGCATCAACGCCTGGCGCATGGCGTGGAACCTGGCGCGCGACCGCCTGTTCGGCGGCGGCTTCGAGATCTCCGACGCGACCGTGTTCGCCATCTACGCGGCCAACCCGAACGCGGTGCACGCGGCCCACAGCATCTACTTCCAGGTGCTCGGCGAGCACGGCTTCATCGGACTCGGCCTGTACCTGCTGCTGAACTGGAGCACCTGGCGCAGCGCCAGCGTGATCATCCGCCGCGCCGCCGGCCACGCCGAGCTCGACTGGGCCGCCAGCTTGGCCGCGATGACCCAGATCAGCCTGGTCGGCTTCGCGGTCGGCGGCGCCTTCCTGAGCCTGCTCTATTTCGACGTGCCTTACTACCTGATGGGCGCCATCGTGGCGACCCGCGTTTTGGTCGAACGACAACTGGCAAGCGCCAAGGCCTGACATGCAAATCCCGCTCTCGATCCTGATCTACCACCGGGTGCTGGCCCGGCCCGACCCGCTGTTTCCCGAGGAGGTCGACGCGCGCCGCTTCGAGCAGCACCTGCGCCTGCTGGGGCGCTGGTTCCACCTGCTGCCGCTGGCCGAGGCGGTGCGCCGCCTGCGCGAGCGCACCCTGCCCAGCCGCGCCGCCTGCATCACCTTCGACGACGGCTACGCCGACAACGCCGAGGTGGCGCTGCCGATCCTGCAGCGGCTGCGGGTGCCGGCCACGTTCTTCATCGCCAGCGGCTTCCTCGACGGCGGCTGCATGTGGAACGACGCCGTCATCGAGGTGGTGCGCAACGCGCCGGGGGGGCGCCTGAACCTCTCGCGCAGCGGCTTCGGCAGCTTCGACATCAGCTGCCCGCAGCGCCGCCGCGCCGTCATCGACACCCTGATCAACGCCCTCAAGTACCTTCCCACCGATGAGCGCGAGGCGCGCGTGCGGTCGATGGCGCGCCGCTTCGCGCCCACCATGCTCAGCTCCGACCAGGTGATCGCGCTGCACCGAGCCGGCATGGAGATCGGCGCGCACACGGTCAACCACCCGATCCTGACCAAGATCTCGAACGCGGACGCGCGGCGCGAGATCGGCAACAGCCGCGCGCGCCTCGAGGAGATCATCCAGGCGCCGGTGCGCCTGTTCGCCTACCCCAACGGCAAGCCGGGACGGGACTTCGAGAAGCGCCACGCCAACATGCTGCGCACCCAGGGCTTCGAGGCCGCCGTCACCACCACCTGGGGCGCCGCGCGCGCCGACACCGACCCGTTCGAGCTGCCCCGCTTCACGCCGTGGGACCGCGGCAGCAGCCGCTTCCTGCTGCGCATGGGCGGCAACCTGTTCATGCCGGCCGCTTGAACGCCAGCAGCGCCGTGCAGGGGGTCAGCACATGGGCGCAAAAGCGCAGCGGCGGCAGCGCCCGTAGCAGCGCAAAGGCGGGCCGCTGGAAGCGGCGCAGGCGCCGCGGGTCGATCATGTCGAAACGGTCCAGGCTGTCCATGCCGTGGCGCGCTAGGTCGGCGCGCAGCCCGTAGTAGGTGAACCAGTTGAGCGCCGGGTAGGTCGCATGGCCGGCCAGCGAGGGCCGCGTGGTGCGCGCCAGCCGCACGCAGCGGCGCTTGAGCCAGCCCGGATACCACGCGTACAGCGGCAGTGCGAACGCGTCCTGCAGCGGGCAAAGCTTGTTGTTGGTGCTCAGATACAGCGCGCCGCCGGGCCTTAGCACGCGCGCCATTTCGGCCAGGCAGGCGCGCCAGTCGTCGACATGCTCGAGCAGGCCGGGCGCGAGGCACAGGTCCATCGAGCGCTCGGGCCACGGCAGCGCAGTGGCCGAGGCGAGCTCGAAGCGGATCTCCTGCCCCGCCTCGAGCGCGCGCCGGCGCGCCAGCGTGATCAGCGCGGCGTTGATGTCGGCGCCGGCCACCCGGTGCCCTGCGGAGGCCCACAGGCGGCTCTGGGTGCCGGCGCCGCAGCCGATGTCGGCCACGTTGAGCGGGCGCGTCGGCGCGCCCAGCGCGCGCATCACGGCCGCCTGGATCGCCGCGAAGCGCTCGAGCGCCGCCACGCCCGCGCTCTGGGCCTCGCAGCGGTCGTAGAAATCGGCGTGGCCGCCGGTGTTCCAGCCGGGCTCACTGCCTGCAGGTTCGCGGTTCATGGCCCGTCCTCGTTTGTGTCGACGCGGCCGGGCCGCCGTGGCGCCGCTGCGCGTGCCATTGCTCGAGCATCATGAGCACCCAGACCATGGTGCCGTGGTAGGCCGGATGCTCGGCCACCTTGTGCGAGAGCAGCTCGTCGACGAAGTCGGCGCGCACGATGTGGCGCCCTTTGAGATCGCTCAGGCTGTCGTAGGCCAGCGCCCGCAGCCGATCGTCCGTCTGCAGCCAGTGCCCGAACGGCAGGCCGAAGCCGTGCTTCTTCTTGTTGATCACCGCGCGCGGCAGGGTCTCGCGCAGGGCCTGCTTGAAGAAGTGGCGCAGCTTGGTGCCCTTGAGCTTGTCGCAGGGCCGCAGCCGCGCCGAAAAAGCCACCACCGCGTCGCCCAGGAGCGGAAACGCGGCCTCCACGCCTGCCAGCTCGCACGCGCGGTTCACCTTGGGCAGGTCGTTGTCGGCCAGGGTGTACTGCATGTCGAGCGCGAGCATCTGGTTGAGCTGGCTGCAGCCGGCCGTCTGCCAGTACCAGCGGGTGAGCGCGTCGAGCGGCGCGCTCGGGTCGATCTGGGCGAACAGCTCCGGATCGAGCACGTTTTTGCCGCCGTAGCACTGCAGCAGGTTGTAGGTCTCGAGCCGCGCCGGCAGCGGCACCAGGGCCTGCTCGACATAGCTGCGCGCCTTGTTGACCAGGCCGATGTCGAGCCGCCCGCCGAGCCGGAACAGCAGCGGCTCGATCAGCAGCTGGCGCAGCGCCGACGGGATCTTCTCGTAGAGCGCGAACAGGGCCTGGCGCGCGTAGCGCTCGTTGCCGCCGAAAAGCTCGTCGCCGCCGTCGCCGCCGAGCAGGCGCAGCACGCCGTCGTCGCGCGCCATCTGTGCGCAATAATAGGCGGGGACGGCCGATGCGTTGCCGAACGGCTGGTCGAACACGGCGGCGATGCGCGGCACCGCCTCGGCCACGTCGCCGGCGCCCACGTAGCGCTCGTGGTGGTCGAGGTCGAAGTGGCGCGCCACCAGGCGCGCGTAGTCGAGTTCGTCGTAGCCGGGCACGTCGAAGCCGATCGAATAGGTGCGCGCGCGGTTGCCGCCGGCCTGCCCGAGCATGGCCGCGATGGTCGAGCTGTCGGTGCCGCCGCTGAGGAAGGCGCCGGCGCCCTGCCCGCCCAGGCTGGCGCGCACCGAGGCGCGCACGGTGTCGAGGAATTCGTCCTTGAGCTGGGCGAAGCCGAGCGTCTCGCGCTCGTGGAACTGGATCTTCCAGTAGCGCCCGCGCTCGAGCCGGCCGCTGCGGAAATGCACGTACTCGCCCGGCTGCAGGCGCCGCTGGCCCTTGTAGATCGAATCGGGGCTGGGCACGTTGTGGAAGTACAGGTAGTTGTAGATGGCCTGCGCGCTGATGTCGCGGCACACCCCCGGATGCTGGATCAGCGAGTCGGCCGACGAGGCGAACACCAGCGTGCGCCCGACCAGCTGGTAGCACAGGGGCCGGGTGCCGCTGCGGTCGATCGCGAGGAAGGCCTCGCCGCGCCGCTCGTCGAGGATGGCGAAGGCGAACGCGCCGGTCAACGCCGCGCAGGCCTGGGCGCCGTGGCTGCGCCAGAGCTGCGCCAGGCCGTCGACGCGCTCGCCCCACATCGCGATCAGGAGCCCGTCCTCGTGGTACATGCGGGCGCAGTCGGGGCCGGCCGCCAGCGCCACCGAGCCGGCCGAATGGGTCGCGGTGCGCAGCGGGGCGTTGTCGAAGCGCCACAGCGGCGCCGCCATCTGGCTGATCGGCAGCGCCGCCGGCTCGCGCGAGAACCAGCCGCACAGGCCGCTCATACGAGCACCTCGGGCGGCGCCGGGTGCCCGAGGAAGGCGGTGGGGCTGGCCGAGAGGCCGTAGGCGCCCGACTGGAACACGACCACCAGGTCGCCGGCCTCGGCGCGCGCCATCTCGAGGTTGTCGGCCAGCAGGTCGAGCGGGGTGCACAGCGGGCCGACCACGCTGACGCGCTCGCGCGCGTCGCCGCGCATCTTGTTGCCGATGGCGACCGGGTAGTTCTTGCGGATGACCTGGCCGAAATTGCCCGACGCGGCCAGGTGGTGGTGCAGGCCGCCGTCGGTGATCAGGAACACCTTGCCGCGCGAGCTCTTGCGCTCGAGCACGCGGCACACGTAGAGGCCCGCCTCGGCCACCAGGAAGCGGCCCAGCTCGACCACCAGTTCGGTCTGCGGCGACTCCCACTCGAGCAGCGCCTGCGCCGCCTGCAGCGAGGCGCCGAGCGCGCCCAGCTCGAGCGCGCGCTCGCCGGGAAAATACGGCACCCCGAAGCCGCCGCCGATGTTGAGCGTGCGCAGCGGCGAAGGCGCCGCGCGCGCCAGCCGCAGCGCCAGCCGCACGCTTTTCTCCTGCGCCTCGGCCAGCGCGGCGGCCGACAGGTTCTGGGCGCCGCTGAAGATGTGCAGGCCCTCGAAGTCGAGCCCGAGCTGGCCGGCGCGGCGCAGCAGCTCGGGCACCGCCTCAGCGTCGGTGCCGAACTGGCGCGCGCCGCCCCCCATCTTCATGCCCGCGTGTTTGAGTTCGAAGTCCGGATTGACCCGCAGCGCCACCCGCGGCGTGCGCCCGAGCCGCTCCCCGGCCAGCGCCACGCGCTCGAGCTCCTGCCCCGATTCGACGTTGACCAGCACGCCGGCGGCGACCGCGCGGCGCAATTCGGGGTCGGATTTTCCGGGCCCGGCGAAGCTGATGCGCGATGGCGAAATGGTGGTGTCGAGCGCGCCCTGAAGCTCGCCGCCCGAGGCGACGTCGATGCCGTCGACCAGATCGGCCATCAGCGCCAACAGGGCCGGCATCGGATTGGCCTTCATCGCGTAGTGCAGGCGCAGGCCGGCCGGCAGCGCTGCGCGCAGGGCGGCCACGCGCCGCCTGATGGAGGCCCGCTCGTAGGCGTAGAACGGGGTGCGTCCGACCCGCTCGGCGAGCATGGTCAGGTCCATGCCGCCGATCTGGAGGCAGTCCGCGTGCACCGCGAAGCCGTCCATGGGCGCGTGCGCGGGCGCGGCCACGGGCGCGCCCGCGCACGCCCCAATCATGTCGTCGAGGGCCGCGCTCATGGCGTTCCCCAGGCCAGCCGGTGGGCCAGTTCCTGGCCCAACAGGCGGCGGTCGATCTTGCCGTTGGGGTTGCGCGGCAGCGGCCCGGGCGACAGTTCGACCATCGCCGGCACCATGTAGCCGGGCAGCGCCGCGCGGCAGGCCGTCAGCAGCGCGGCGACGTCGACCTCGGCGCCGGCGCGCGGCGTCGCGAACAGCGCGATGACCTGCCCCAGCACCGGATGCGGCACGCCCAGCGCGGCCGCCTCGGCCACCAGGCCGCTCGCGTACACGACCTCCTCGACCTCGGTCGGGCTGACCCGGTAGCCGGAGGTCTTGATCATCTCGTCGGTGCGCCCGATGAAATACAAATACCCCTCGGCGTCGGCGCGCACGGTGTCGCCCGACCACACCGCCAGCTCGGGCAGCGCCAGGCCGGGCGCAGCCGGCAGCGGCCGGAAGCGCTCGGCGGTGCGCGCCGGGTCGTTCCAGTAGCCCAGCGCGACCAGCGGGCCGCGGTGCACCAGCTCGCCAGGCTCGCCGACCCCGCACGCGCTGCCGTCGGGCTTGAGCACCAGCACCTCGGCGTTCGGTATCGCACGTCCGATCGAATCGGGGCGCAGCGCGAGCTGATCGGGCGGCAGGTAGGTCGAGCGGAACGCCTCGGTCAGGCCGTACATGAGGAACACGCTGGCGCGCGGCATTTCCCGGCGCAGCGCGTCGAGCGTGGCGCGCGGCATGGCGCCGCCCGAATTGGTGATGTAGCGCAGCGTCCCGGCGCCGCGCCAGTCGAGCTGCGCGAGCTGGATCCACAGCGGCGGCACGGCGGCCAGGCCGGTGATGCGCCCATGCGCGACCTGCGAGACGATGTCGTTGGGGAGCAGGTAGTTCATGAGCACCGCGCAGGCGCCGCTGGCGAAGGCGGTGGTGAGTTGGCTCAGTCCATAGTCGAAGCTAAGCGGCAGCACCGCCAGTATGCGGTCCCGCTCCGTGTTGCCGAGGTAGCCCGAGACGCTCTGCGCGCCGGCCACCAGGTTGCGGTGCGACAGCACCACGCCTTTCGGCTTGCCGGTGCTGCCCGAGGTGTACATCAGGGCGGCCATGTCGGTGTCGATGCAGCGGTGGCGCGCGCCCTGGCCGTCGCGCATCAGCGCGTCCCAGGCGTGGACGGCGACCGAAGGCAGCGCCGCCGGCGCCGGCGCGTCCGCGCCGGTGACGATCACGTGGCGCAGGTCGGGGCAGCCCGGCAGCGCGGCCGCCAGGCCGGCCAGCCGCCCCGGCGAGGTCACGAGCACGCGCGCGCCGCTGTCTTGCAAGATGTAGGCGACCTGCTCGGGCCGCAGTTGCGGATTGACCGGCACGAACACGGCGCCGGCTGCGCTCGCGCCGAACAGCGCCGCCACCGCCTCCTCGCGCTTTTCGAGGTACACGGCGACGCGCTCGAGCCGCCTGACGCCGAGCCCGAGCAGGCCGTGCGCGGCGGCGCCGACGCGCTGCGCCAGTTCCATATATGACAGGCAGGCGCCGTCGCCGCCCAGGGCTTGCGCCCCGGGCGTGCCGCGCGCGCGTTCGGTGATGAACTCATCGATGAGTTGAACCATGGTTTCCCCAAGTTGCGTACGCGAAATGGCTGCGCGGGCAGCGCCGGACGGCACAGCCAAAGTCAGATGATTGAGAAAAAGCGGGGCCGCCTCATTGATTTTTGTCAACCTTCAGGGCGGCATCCGCCCCCTTGCGGCTTATCAACATGGGGCAATTTTTGGGGTGTCTAATTGACACGATTGCGCAATCAAGGAATCGGGATGAAAAGTCGCGTGCATCAGACAGTAAGGCAGATCGGCTGGTACAACGGTGCCTGGTACGCGCTTTCCGTTTTGTTTTTCCGGCTCAGCGGCGGACGCTGGCAGGTCTTCAAATACCGGTTCATGGCGCAGGCGGTGGCGCGCGAACCGCTGTGCCGCGGGCGCGGGCGCGCGATCGAGGTGCGCGAACTGGGCGCCGGCGAGACCCCGGCCGCGATGGCCCGCCCCGCCGCCGTGCTGGCGCAGCGCTACGCCCAGGGCGCGCGCTGCCTGGGCGCCTTCCGCGCCGGCGAGCTGCTCGGATTTTTATGGTTCACGCTCGCGCCGTACCAGGAGGACGAGGTGCGCGCGCGCTTCATGCCGGCGCCCGCGCGCGCCGGCTGGGACTTCGACGTCCAGGTGCTGCGCGAGCACCAGCTCGGCTTCGCGTTCGCGCGCCTGTGGGACACGGCCAACGGCCTGCTCGCCGCGCGCGGCGTGCGCTGGTCGTGCAGCCGCATATCGGCCTTCAACGCGGCCTCGCTGGCGGCCCACAGGCGGCTCGGCGCGCTTGAGCTGGGCGGCGCCGTGTTCATCTGCTGCGGCAGCTGGCAATGGATGGCCGCCACAATTTCGCCCTACGTGCACCTGTCGCGCGGACCGGCCTCGTTCCCCCATCTGAGACTGGAGCCGCCATGCAGCACCTCGACCACGTAAAACGCATCCTCGCCGACGCGCTGGGCATCGACACGGCCGGTTTCGACGCCGCTTCGGCCCTGATGGGCAGCGTGCCCGAACTCGACTCGATGGCCGTGATCGGCCTGATCGCCGCGCTCGAGGACCAGTTCGGGATCGACGTCGGGGACGACGAAATCTGCGCCCGCCACTTCGCCACGGTGGGATCGCTGGCCGCCTTTGTGCAAGAGAAGCTGACCTCGCTCACCTGAAGCGTTGTTTCGAACCGGAGACCGATCATGAACCCAACGATGTCGTCCACGCCGCACGTGGAGCCGTTTTTCTTCGATTCGGAGCCGGGCACCCGTTTCAGCCTGTACCACGCGCCCAACGCGCAGGTGGCCGCGCGCGGCGCGATCCTGTACGTCCACCCGTTCGCCGAAGAGCTCAACAAGTCGCGCCGGATGGCGGCGCTGCAGGCGCGCGCCTTCGCCGCGATGGGCTTCGCGGTGCTGCAGATCGACCTGTTCGGCTGCGGCGACAGCTGCGGCGACTTCAGCGCGGCGCGCTGGGAGCTCTGGCGGCGCGACCTCGGCGTCGCCCACCAGTGGCTCACCAAGCGCAACGGCGGCCCGGTCCACCTGTGGGGCCTGCGCCTGGGCGGCCTGCTCGCGCTCGACTACGCGTGCACCACGCAGGTGGCCGGCATCATCCTGTGGCAGCCCTACCTGAGCGGGCGCACCTGCATCAACCAGTTCCTGCGCCTGCGCATGGCCGCCTACATGCTCGACGAGGACCCCGCCATGGAGCAGCTGGCGGCGGGCGGCAACGCGGCGCTGCGCGCCGAGCTGACCGCGCGCGGCACCATCGAGGTGGCCGGCTACGAGGTCTCGGCCGAACTGGTGCGCTCGATCGACGCGATCGACGCGGCCAACCTGAGGCTGCCGCCATGCACCGTGCACTGGTTCGCCTGCGGCGCGCCGGCGACCGAAAAACTGGCGGCCGCCGCCCAGCGCCTGGCCGCCTGCTGGGCCCCTGGCGGCGTGGCGCTGCACTACCATCCGGTGGCCGGCGCGCCGTTCTGGAGCACGGCCGAGATCGCCGAATGCCCGGCCCTGCTGGCCGCCACCTGTGCCGTGTTCGCGCGGGAGTCGAAATGAACGTCGTTCAAAGGGCGCTGCGCTTCTTCTGCCAGGGGTACGGCCTGGTCGGCATCGTCGACGTGCCCGAGCGCCCGCTCGCGCGCGGCGTCCTGATCGTCACCGGCGGCCCCCAGTACCGGGTCGGCAGCCACCGCCAATTCACCCTGTTGGCGCGCACGCTGTCGGCGCGCGGCGTGCCGGTGATGCGCTTCGACCAGCGCGGCATGGGCGACAGCGAGGGCGATCCGCGCAGCTTCGACACCATCAACGACGACATCGGGGCGGCCGTGAAAGAATATTTCAGACAGGTGCCAGAAATGAAAGAATTGGTCATCTGGGGCCTGTGCGACGGCGCCACCGCCGCCGTGTTCTACGCCGTCACCGACGCGCGTGTGCGCGGGCTGGTGCTGGTCAACCCGTGGGTCCGCTCGCCCGAGGGCGCCGCCCGCGTCAACCTGCGCCACTACTACCTGGGGCGGCTGGGCGAGCGCGAGTTTTGGAAAAAGGTCGCCACCGGAAATTTCGATTTCGGCGCCAGCGCCGCCTCGCTGAGCCAGCAGATCCGGCTCGCCAGCACCGAACGCTCGGTCTCACTGCCGCAGCGCGTGAGCGACACGCTGGCCGGCTATGGCGGCCAGGTGCTGGTGGTGCTCAGCGGAGACGACCTGAGCGCGCGCGAGTTCTCCGACCTCATGGCCGAGACCGAGCTGCCGGTGCGGCGCGTCGACATCGCCGGCGCCAACCACACCTTCGCCTGCCGCAAGTGGCGCGACGAGGTGGCCGACATCAGCGCCAACTGGGTCATCTCATGGTGAAGCGCGTGCTCATGATCGCGTTCCACTATCCGCCGATGCGGGGCGGCAGCGGCATCCAGCGCACCCTCACCTTCGCGCGCGGCCTGCCGCGCCACGGCTGGGAGCCGCTGGTGCTGTCGGTCAACCCGCGCGCCTACCTCGCCACCGGCGACGACCAACTGGCCGAGGGCGGCTGCACCGTGCAGCGCAGCTTCTCGCTCGACGCCGGGCGCGACCTCGCCGTCAGGGGGCGCTACCCCGGGCTGCTCGCGCTGCCCGACCGCTGGTCGAGCTGGTGGCTAAGCGCGGTGCCGGCGGCGCTGCGCATGATCCGGCGCCACCGGCCCAGCGCGATCTGGAGCACCTACCCGATCGCCACCGCGCACCTGGTGGGGCTGAGCGTGCAGCGCATGAGCGGCTTGCCATGGGTGGCCGACCAGCGCGATCCGATGATCGAGGACGGCTACCCGGCCGATCCGCGCACGCGCCGCCTGCACTGCTGGATCGAGTCGCGCGCGGTGGCCCGCGGCGCGGCCGTGGTGTGCACCACCCCCGGCGCGCTGGCGGCCTGCCGCGCGCGCTTTCCGGCGGCGCCCGAGGCGCGCTTCGAGCTGATCGAGAACGGCTACAACGAGGACAGCTTCGCGCCGGCGCCGCAGCAGGCGCGGGCCGGCGCCCCCTTCACGCTGCTGCACAGCGGGCTGGTCTATCCGAGCGAGCGCGACCCCGGCGCGCTGTTCTGCGCGCTCGCGACGCTACGCGACGCGGGCCGCATCGCGCCCGGCACGCTGCGCGTGCTGCTGCGCGCCAGCGGACACGACGAAGTACTGATGCCCATGATCGCGCGCCACCGGCTCGGGGGCATCGTCGAGCTCGGGGGCGCGCTGCCGTACCGCGAGGCGCTGGCCGAAATGCAGGCGGCCGACGGCCTGCTGCTGCTGCAGGCGGCCAACTGCAACGCCCAGATCCCGGCCAAGCTGTACGAATACCTGCGCGCGCGGCGCCCGATCCTGGCCCTGACCGACGCCGCCGGCGACACTGCGGGCAAACTGCGCGCCTGCGGCATCGACACCATCGCCGCGCTCGACTCGGCCAACGCCATCGCGCCCGCGTTGCTGCTCTTCATGCGCCTGGCCGGCGGCGGCGCGGCGCCGGTCGCCAGTGCCGCCATCGTCGCCGCCCAGTCGCGCGCGGCCCGGACCGCCGAACTGGCACAGCTGTTCGACCGCATCACGGTGGCATCATGATCCTCGCTTTGATCCTGGGCGGCGCGGTGGGCGCGACCTGCGGGCCCCTGGTGGCCAACGAAGCCGGCGGCGACTACACCAACGCCGCCGACAGCGGCAAGCTGGCCGTGGTCGAGTCGTTCCACTTCACGGCCGAGGTCGAGGCGCTGCGGCGCGGCGTCTCCGACGGCCTTGGCGCCGACATCGGCTACACGCTCGAGCGCTTCCCCAACCACCACCGCGCGCTGGCCGCGATGGCGCGGCTGAGCCAGCGCGAAAAGCGGCCCAAACCGGCGGGGGCGCGCCATTCGGTCGATTGCTACTTCGACCGGGCCATGCGTTTCGCGCCGGGAGACGCCGCCGTGCGCACCATCTACGGCAGCTACCTGCTGACCATGGGGCGCGCCGAGCCGGCGCTCGATCAGATGCGCGAAGCCCTGCGGCTCGACCCGGCCAACGCCACCACGCATTACAACCTCGGCCTTCTGCTGCTCAAGAAGAAGGACTTCGAACAGGCCCGCAAGCACGCGCACGAGGCCTACCGGCGCGGTTTCCCCCTGCAGGGCTTGAAGAACAAGCTGGTGCAGGCGGGCCAGTGGAAAGCCGACGAACCGGCCCGGCAATTGTGATATATAATTTAATCCCCCCGCGACTGGGCGGCGTCGATCGCCGACGACCACCTTGGCGTCATACTCAACTACACAAACAGCGGGGGCGTTGTCGGCGACAGGCGGTTTTTCAGCCTCATCATGCTTTTCTTCAAGCACCAAACCCACCACCGCGGCCAGCTGTCGACCATGCTTTCCCAGGCCGGCCACGAGGTCGGCGTCACCGACCTGCTGGCGCTCATCCCGAACCAGGCCAGGAGCGGCACAGTATGATCGACCACACCGGCGTTGTCGTCTCCGACATCGAAAGAAGAAAAGCGTTTTACCTGGCGGCGTTCGAACCGATCGGCTACGCGATGCTGCTCGAGATCGCCGCCTCGGTCACCGGGCATGCCGATGTCGCCGGCTTCGGCGAGGCGCCCAAGCCCGACTTCTGGATCAGCTCGGGAAGTCCGAACAAGCCGCCGGTCCACGTCGCCATCCGGGTCGCCCAACGCTTGATGGTAGACGCGCTCCACCACGCCGCCGGCGGCGCGGACAACGGCGCGCCCGGCCCGCGCCCGCACCACCACCCGAATTGCCACGGCGGCTTCGTGCGCGGCCCTGACGGGCACGACATCGAAGCGGCGTGCCACGAACCAGCTTAGGTCTTTATGCCGTGATGGTTCATCAGGTCGTACAGGGTGGGCCGGCTCACGCCGAGCAGCTCGGCCGCCTTGACGATGTTGGCGTCGGCCCGCGCCAGCGCCATCACCATGACCTTGTATTCGGCAGCGTCGCGCACCTGGCGCAGGTTCAGCGTCGCCTCCGACTGGGCCAGCGGCAGCCCGAGGTCGGCCGCGCCGATCTGCGGGCCGTCCGACATGATCACCGCGCGCTTGATGCAGTTCTCCATTTCGCGCACGTTGCCCGGCCAGCCGTACTGCTCGATGGCCAACAGCGCCTCCTCGTTGAAGCCCATCGAAGGCCGGCCCTCGGCGGCGCAGAAGCGGTTCTTGAAGTAGTGCGCCAGCAGCGCGCAGTCGCCCACGCGCTCGCGCAAGGGGGCGATCGCGAGCACGATTTCGCTGAGCCGGTAGAACAGGTCCTCGCGGAAGCGCCCCTGCCGCACCAGCTCGCGCAGGTCCTGATGGGTGGCGCACACGATGCGCACGTCGATCGGTATCTCGGTGCGCCCGCCCACCCGTTCGATGACGCGCTCCTGCAAAAAGCGCAGCAGCTTGGCCTGCAGCGCCATCGCCATGTCGCCGATCTCATCGAGGAAGAAGGTGCCGCCGTTGGCCATCTCGATCTTGCCCAGGGTCTGCTGGCCGGCGCCGGTGAAGGCGCCCTTCTCGTGGCCGAACAGTTCGCTCTCGAGCAGCGTCTCCGGAATCGCGGCGCAGTTGATCGCCACGAAGCGCTTGTCCTGGCGCCCGCTCATCTTGTGCAGCGCGCGCGCGATCAACTCCTTGCCGCTGCCGGAGTCGCCCAGCAGCATGACGGTGGCCGACGACGGCGCCACCTTCTCGACGCTGCGGCACAGGCGCAGCATGCCGGGGTCGCGCGTGATGAAGCCGGCCAGCGGCGAATCCGCCTCGATCTGCAGCATGCGCCGGTTCTCCTGCTGCATCGCGTGCAGGTAGAAGGCGCGTTCGACCACCAGGGCCAGCATTTCGGGCTCGCACGGCTTCTGGTGGAAGTCGTAGGCGCCCATCGCGATCGCTTTGAGGGCGTGCGCGCGCTCCTGGTTGCCCGACAATATGATCACCTTGGTCTCGGGCGCATGCTGGAGCATCTGCTGCAGCGTGGCCAGGCCTTCGGCCGCGCCTTCCGGGTCGGGCGGCAGACCCAAGTCCATCGTCACCACCGCCGGCTGGTGGCGCCGCATCTGCGCCAGCGCCGTCTCGCGGTCGCCGGCCACCACCACCTCGTAGGCGTCAAAGCTCCAGCGCAGCTGCTTTTGCAGGCCCGGGTCGTCCTCAATGACCAGCAACTTCTTCTTGCCCATCGAGTGCCTCCCTCATGTCGTGCAGCGGTAAGATCACACGGAACGTCGTGCCCTCCGACTCGGCGCTGGCCACCTGCAGCTCGCCGCCAAGTTCGCGAATGTATTCACGGCTCTCGAACACGCCGATGCCCATGCCGGCCGTCTTGGTCGTCACAAAAGGCTTGAACAGGCCCTCGCGCATGAAGCCGGCGCTCATGCCCAGGCCCGTGTCGGCCACCTCGACGACGGCGCAGTCGCCCTCGCGCAGCAGGCGCACCGCCACCTCGCCATGGCGCGAGGTGGCCTCGATCGCGTTCTGGATCAGGTGCCCGAGGACGCGCTCGAGCCGGCCCCGGTGCGCCAGCACGAACAGGGCCGGATCGCGCACCACCAGCGCCGGGCGCGGCTCGGCCAGCGACTTGGCCTCCACCGCCTGCTCGAGCAGGCGCGCGAGGCGTTGCGGCTGCGAGGCGTCGTCCGGGTCGCCGCGGCCCAACTTTTGCAGCAATGTCTGCATCTTGCGCACCGAGTGGTCGAGCGTGCCAAGCACGTCGGCCTGGAACTCCGGATTGTGTTTATGCTTGTCGGCGTTGGCCAGCAGCAGCGAGAACTGGCACACCAGGTTCTTCAGGTCGTGCACGATGAAGGTCGACACGCGGTTGAAGGACTCGAACTGGCGCGCCACCAAAAGGCTGTTGAGCGATTCGCGGTGCGCCAGATAACTGGCGGCCTGGCTGCCGGCGATCTTGAGCACGTCGGTGACCTCCCAGTTGAGCGCGAGCGGCGCGCGCGGACGCGCCAGCGCGACCAGCCCGAACAGGCGTCCGTGCAGGGTCAGGGGCACCACCACCCACAAATCGGGCACCGCCAGCAGCGCGCCCGGAAGCGGCGGATGCGGATTGGCGCGCGCCTCGCCGGCCGCGTCGACGACCCACTGGCGCGATTCGATGAAGGCGAAAAAATCGCCGTTGACATCGACCCCCTGCGACTGCGATGGCATGTTCCAGGCGCCCGCCGCCTCGCACATGTCGCCGTCGCGCCGCAGCCACAGGGCGCCGGCCGGGCTCTCGACCAGCCCCGCCACGGCAGCGATGGCGCGCAAGTTGAGGTCGGGGCCATCCTCGGACAGCACCCGCGTGAAGCGCCACCACTCCTCGCGGTAGTCGAAGCGGCTGGTGTACAGGTGCTTGTTGATCATCACCTTCAGGCGCGCGCGCAAGGCGCCCGAGAACAGCACCCCGGCCAGCACGATGCAGGCGCCGCACAGGAACGCGAACTGCATGACGCGGCCCCAGTCGCCGCCGATGAAGCGCAGGTAGTAGGCGCTCAGCGCCATCGCCAGCAGGTAGATGGCCGAGCCGATCAGGGCGGCCGAGTGGAACATGAGCCGGCGCGAGAGCGCCATGCCGCTGGCCCAGGCCGGGTTGCGCGCGGCCGAAACGGCCAAGAGCGGCACGGTGAGCGCGTTGGCGATGCCGCGCGCGGCGTCGATTTCGGGGTTGATCCGGCTAAACAGCGCGGCGTCGCTGTAGAGGAAAAAATCGTAGCCGAACAAGGCGCCGACGCCGATGCAGGCGAACTTGATGGCCCAGCGCTCGGCCACCGGCGTGTTGCGGTAGAGCTGCTCGACGAGCAGCATGCCGAGCACCGACAGCATCAGGCGCGCGCCGATGACCGCCATCGGCGGGCCGCCGCCCAGGCTGGCCGCGCCCAGCGCCAGGATCAGGCCGAGGCAGAGCTTCCAGCGCGCGCGCGCCGGCCCGATCAGCATCAGCAGCAGCGCCGCCCACCCGCAGGTGCGCACCGTTTCGAGCGGCGCGCCGGCGATGGCGCCCAGGCCCGAGGCCAGCGCGCCGCTCCACAACGCGCTGACCAGGCAGGCCAGCGCCAGCGCGGCGGCGTGCACGCGCGCGCGCCAGCGTCCGGCCAGCACCAAAAACAGCATCAGGAAACCGAGGGCGGCAATGCCATGGCTGAAACCGAGGACGACGGCCTGCATCAGCGGCTGCCCTTGCCGAACACGACCACCTGCACGGTGTCGATCAGGATCAGCAGATCGAGGAACAGGCTGTTGTTCTTGACGTAGTAAAGGTCGTACTGCAGTTTCTCGATGGCGTCGCCGACCGAGGCGCCGTACTGGTAGCGCACCTGCGCCAGCCCCGTCACGCCCGGCTTGATGCTGTGGCGCACGTTGTAGTAGGGCACTTCGGCATTGAGCTGCTCGACGAAATAGGCGCGCTCGGGGCGCGGCCCGACGAAACTCATGTCGCCCCTGAGGACATTGAGCATCTGCGGCAACTCGTCGATGCGCAATTTGCGGATCAGGCGCCCGACGCGCGTGACGCGCGGATCGTTGGCCGAGGCCCAGGTCGGCGTGCCACCCTTTTCGGCGTCGCGCCGCATGCTGCGGAACTTGAGCACCTTGAAGATGCGCCCGTTGCGCCCCACCCGCTCCTGCTGGTAGAACACGGGCGCGCCGTCCTCGCACGCGATGCAGGCGGCGGTGACGAGCATCACGGGCGCGGTGGCGATGGTGATGAAGGTGCTCGCGAGCAGATCGAAGATGCGCTTCGAGCTCGCGCGCAGGAAGCTCTGGTCGAAGCCGCCGCCGAAAATCAGATAGCTCGGCTGGAGCGAATCGATGCGGATCTGGCAGGCCTCGCGCTCGAAGAAGGTGGCCGCGTCGACCACCTTGACGCCGCCGAGCGCGCATTCGAGCAATTGGCGGTTCGGAAAAAAGCTGCTGCGCCGGTTCGACACCGTGACCACGATCTCGCTGGCCTCGTATTTTTGCGCCATGACCAGCAGCGTCTCGCCGAGCGGGAGCAGGTCGGCCTCGGCCACGCAGTTCTCCTCGCCCGGAATCGGCACGCAACCGACCACATTGAACTGGTGGAGGCCGAATTTGCTGCCGGCCAGGTCGATGCACTCGCGCGCGAGCGCCCCGCTGCCGATGAAAATGACGCGCGCCTCGAGCAGCGCCGACTCGGCCGACTTGAACACCACCAGCCGCGTGAGCACCACGCCGGCCGCGCCGAGGGCGAAGATGACGCTGCTGATGCCGCGGCCGAAATAGAACTCGGGCCGGATCGCGATCAGCGCGCTGAGCAGCCCGAAGCCGAGCGCGAACGAGGGCATGATGCGGATCAGGGTGGTGCGGATGCCCTCCTTCGCGCTATGCTGGTACATGCCGAGCGCGCTCATGCTGAAGATGATGACGAGCGCGAAGGTGAGCGAGGACAGATACAAATTGTCGGCCCGAAACCTCCCCTGTGCGTCCGAGACCCACAGCGCCGACGCCAGGCTGGCCGAGGCGAGCAGCATCAGCAACTCCAGAAGCAGCAGGATGAACGCCATTTTTGAAACATAATGATTAAAAATGCGTATCACGGCCCCTCCGCAAAGTCACGCCTGTCCCGTGCGCAAGCGCAGGAACGACGACTTCATCATGGATGACTATTGCAAAACAGTCATTGATTGGCGACAAGCGGCCACGGCCGTTTAAGCCTTCGCGGACATTCCCATTGCAAATAGACTATAGTGATGCCTCCTTACAAAACAATATTCATGCCATGAAATTTGACGTCGCTATTGTCGGCAGCGGCCTGGCCGGATTGTCGGTCGCCCTGCACCTGGCGCAAACGCGCACCGTCGCCATCATCTCCAAGCGGGCGCTGCTCGACGGGGCGAGCAACTGGGCCCAGGGCGGCATCGCCGCCGTGCTCGATTCAAGCGACAGCCACGCCGAGCACATCAACGACACCCTGGTCGCCGGCGGCGGCCTGTGCGACGAGGCGGCCACGCGCTACATCGTCGAGCACGGGCGCGAGGCGATCGAATGGCTGATCGAGCAGGGCGTGCCGTTCACGCGCGACCCGAGCGCCGAGATGGGATTCCACCTGACGCGCGAGGGCGGGCACAGCGCGCGCCGGATCATCCACGCGGCCGACGCCACCGGCCACGCGGTGCAGGTCACGCTCGAACAGAAGGTGCGCGCGCACCCGAACATCAGCCTGTTCGAGCACCACTGCGCGATCGACGTGATCACCTCCGACAAACTGGCCGGCGGCAAGGTGCACGCGGGCGCGCCGCACAGCCCGAGCCAGCCGCGCTGTTGCGGCCTGTACGTGCAGAATGTGAAAAGCGGCGAGGTGCTCACCTTCGAGGCCGAGCACACCGTCATGGCCACCGGCGGCGCCGGCAAGGTCTACCTGTACACCACCAATCCCGACACCGCCACCGGCGACGGCATCGCGATGGCCTGGCGCGCCGGCTGCCGCGTCTCGAACATGGAGTTCATCCAGTTCCATCCGACCTGCCTGTACCACCCGTACGCCAAATCGTTCCTGATCACCGAGGCGATCCGCGGCGAGGGCGGCCTGCTCAAGCTGCCGCCCGAGGCGGGCGCGGCGGCCGGCACCCGCTTCATGCCGATGTACGACGAGCGCGGCGAACTGGCCCCGCGCGACGTGGTCGCGCGCGCGATCGACTTCGAGATGAAGAAGCGCGGGCTCGACTACGTGCAGCTCGACATCAGCCACCAGAGCGCCGAATTCCTCATCGAACACTTCCCGACGATCTACGCGCGCTGCCTCGAGCTCGGCATCGACATCACGAAGGAGCCGATTCCCGTGGTGCCGGCGGTGCATTTCACGTGCGGCGGCATCGTCACCGACCTCGACGGGCGCACCGACATCCCCGGCCTGTACGCGGTCGGCGAGACGGCCTGCACGGGGTTGCACGGCGCCAACCGGCTGGCCAGCAACTCGCTGCTCGAATGCCTCGTGATCGGGCGCGCGTGCGCGCACTACATCGCCGGCGAGGCGCGCGCCGAGACGCCGGCGCTGCCGGCCTGGGACGAGAGCCGGGTCACCAACGCCGACGAGGAGGTGGTGATCGCCCACAACTGGGACGAGTTGCGCCGCTTCATGTGGAACTACGTGGGGATCGTGCGCACGACCAAGCGGCTCGAGCGGGCCCAGCACCGGATCGCGCTGCTCAAGGAGGAGATCGACGAGTACTACCGCAACTTCCGCATCACGCACGACCTGCTCGAGTTGCGCAACCTGGTCGACGTCGCCTCGCTGATCGTCACGAGCGCGTTGTCGCGCCACGAAAGCCGCGGCCTGCACTTCAGCCGCGACTACCCGGACACGCTGCCGAAGGCGCTGCCCAGCGTGCTGACCCCGCCGCGCCGCTAGTTTCCCAAGCCCCCGATTGCAAACATTTAACAATCGGGGTCAGACCCCGATAGCGGAACATTGCGACGCGAACATGCGGCGCAGAGCGCGTACAAGTGCGCCCGCGAAACATTTCGCAACCGGGGTCTGACCCCGATTGTGAACATTTAACGATTTTGCTTGGGCCACGATTGAGAAACGTTTCATTGACGCCGTCGACGGTCCTGCTGCTGACTGTGCCGCCCTTGCTGTGGGCGGGCAACGCCGTCGTCGGCCGCCTCGTGCGCGACGCCGTCTCGCCGATGACCCTGAACCTGCTGCGCTGGTCGCTCGCGCTGCTGATCCTGCTCCCGCTCGGACGCGCGCTGCTGCGTCCGGGCAGCGGTTGGCTGACCCACTGGCGCCGCCTCTGCATGCTGGGCCTGCTCAGCATCGGCCTCTACAACTCGCTCCAATACCTGGCGCTGCGAACCTCCACACCCATCAACGTCACGCTCGTCGCGGCCGGCATGCCGGTCTGGATGCTGCTCGTCGGCGCGCTGTTCTTCGGCGCCGGCATTGGCCGCAGGCAGGTGCTCGGCGCCCTGCTCTCCGTCGCCGGCGTGCTGCTCGTGCTGTGCCGTGGCGACTGGCAACAATTGCTCGCGCTGCGCCTCGTCGCCGGCGACCTGTACATGATCCTGGCCACCATCTCATTCTCGTTCTACAGCTGGATGCTGGCCGGGACGCGCGAGCCGCAACAGATCCGCGCCGACTGGGCCGCCTTCCTGCTGGCGCAGGTCGGCTACGGGGTGCTGTGGTCGGGCCTGTTCACGGGCGCCGAATGGGCGGCCGGCTCCGCCCACGTCGAGTGGAGCTGGGCGCTGGCGGCCGCGTTGTTGTATGTGGCCGTCGGCCCGGCCGTGATCGCCATGGGCTGCTGGGGCGAGGGCGTGCGCCGCGCCGGCCCCGGCACCGGTGCCTTCTTCACGAATCTGACCCCGCTGTTCGCCGCCCTCATGTCCTCGGCCTTCCTCGGCGAATTGCCCCACCTTTACCATATGCTCGCGTTCGCCATGATCGTGGCCGGGATCGCCGCCTCCGCCCCGCGCGCCACGTAGCGATCCGGGATGGCTGCGGCATCGGCGCGCCGGTGATACGATCGAGCATCGCGGAGGAAGACAATGCTTGATCGCTCAGACGGAATCGACGGGGTGCAAAGACTGGCCGCCTTTCTCGGACGCCACCGGCAGGTGCTGGTATTGACCGGCGCCGGCCTGAGCACGGCGTCGGGCATCCCCGATTACCGCGACAGGGACGGCGCGCGGCGCGGCGCGGCGCCGATCCAGGGCCCCGACTTCCGCCGGCACGCGGCGGTGCGCAAGCGCTACTGGGCGCGCAGCATGGTCGGCTGGCCCCTGCTCGAGCAGGCCCGGCCGAACGCGGGCCACCACGCGCTGGCCGAACTCGAATCCGACGGCGCGATCGCCTCGCTGATCACCCAGAACGTCGACGGCCTGCACCAGCGCGCCGGCAGCGTCAGCCTGACCGAGCTGCACGGCAACATCCACGCCGTGGTCTGCCTCGATTGCCATGCGCAATTCCCGCGCGCCTTCGTCCAGACCCAGCTCGAGCGCGCCAATCCGGCGCCGGCGGGCACCGGCGCCCTGCCCGCGCCCGACGGCGACGCCCAGCTCGAACCGGGGGCGCTCGACGATTTCAACGTGCCAGATTGCATCTATTGCGCCGGCACGCTCAAGCCCGACGTCGTGTTTTTCGGCGACGGCGTGCCAGCCGACCGCACCGCCCGCGCGCTGGCTCAGATCGAGCGCGCCGACGCGCTGCTGGTGGTCGGTTCCTCGCTGGCCGTGTTCTCGGGTTTCCGCTTCTGCCGCATGGCGGCGGCCTCGGGCAAGCCGATCGCGGCCGTCAATCTGGGCTGGACGCGCGCCGACGACCTGCTTGAACTCAAGCTCGCGGCCGGCGCCGAGGACGTGTTGCCGATGCTCGCGCGCGTCATGCGCGCGCATTAGCGTTTTCGCAAAGCCCGGTCGCGGCGCGTCGTCGCGCGCGAACTTCAAAAACCCCGGCATGGTCATACCTGAGTGAGCAATTTCAGGAGTGAGATCGTGGCCAAGGCAGCGCGCATCAGCAATTCGTCCCCCGCCCGGCGCGGCGTCGCCACGCCCCTTCTTATAGGCGCCGCCGCGCTTGGCGCGGCGTTCCTGGTCGTGCGCAGGCAAACCGCCAAGGCCGAGCGCAACAATCCCCCCCGGGGCAAGTTCATCGAGGTCGACGGCGTCCGCCTGCACTATCTCGAATTCGGGCGGGGGCCCGCGCTTGTGCTCCTCCACGGCAACGGCGTGCTCGCCAATGATTTCGAGCTCTGCGGCCTGGTCGAACGCGCCGCCCGGAAATACCGCGTGATCCTCTTCGACCGCCCCGGCTACGGCTACAGCGAGCGGCCGCGCAGCACCATCTGGACCCCGGTCGCGCAAGCCAATCTGCTGCACAAGGCGCTCGGGCAAATCGGGGTCGAGGCCCCCATCGTGCTCGGCCACTCATGGGGCACGCTGGTCGCCGTCGCGATGGCGATCGCGCAACCGGCCCACGTGCGCGGCCTCGTGCTGCTTTCGGGCTACTACTTCCCGACACTGCGGCTCGACGTTCCCCTGCTGGCACAACCGGCGATCCCGATCATCGGCGACCTGATGCGCTTCACGCTGTCGCCGCTGGTGGGGCGGCTCATGTGGCCGTCCGTGATCAAGAAGATGTTCGGCCCGCTGTCGTTGCCAGAACGGTTCCGCCGCCTGCCCGTGTGGATGGTGCTGCGCCCGTCGCAGTTGCGCGCCAGCGCCGCCGAGGCGGCGATGATGGTGCCAGCCGCCATGATGCTCAAGAAGCACTATCCGGAACTGGCCGTACCCGTGAAAATCATCGCCGGCGAACAGGATCGCGTGGCCGACGCCGGGCACCAGTCGGGCCGCCTGCACGAGCAAGTCCCGGGCAGCGATCTGCACCTCGAGCCGGGCACGGGCCACATGATCCACTACGCCACGCCCGACGACATCATCGCCGCCATCGACGAACTGTCGTCGCAGGCCGGCCCGCCCGAAGCGCCGCCCCCGTTCCAGCCGGGCCGCGCCCAACAGATGGCCCAAGCGGCGTCGGGGGCGTAGCAATATGGCGCTTTCAGCTACACTGGTGCGAGCTCAACAAAAGGCAGGCGCACCCCAATGAAAAAACTGATCATCTTGTTCGCCCTGCTGCTCGGGGCATGTGTTTCCAAGCCGGACAACATCACCCCGGTCAAGAATTTTGAAACGGCTAAATACCTTGGCAAATGGTACGAGATCGCCCGGCTCGACCATTCCTTCGAGCGCGGCCTGAGCCAGGTAACGGCCGAGTACAGCCTGCGCGAAGACGGCGGCCTGAAGGTACTCAACCGCGGCTACAAGGCCGAAGATTCAAAATGGAAAGACGCGAGCGGCAAGGCCTACTTCGTCGACCAGGCCGACGTGGGTTATCTCAAGGTCTCTTTTTTCGGCCCGTTCTACGGCGCCTACGTCATCTTCGACCTCGACCACGAAAACTACAGCTATTCGCTCGTCAGCGGACCCGACAAATCGTATCTGTGGCTGCTCTCGCGCACCCCCACCATGGACCCGGTAACACAGCAAAGGCTGGTCGCCAAGGCGCAGGCGCTCGGTTTCGAAACCAGCAAGCTTATATTTGTCGACCAGCGGGTGCAAAAGTGATAGATGCGATATCGAAATAGGAGATCAGGGAAGTCCCGGCCTCAGGGCATGCTTTACCCCGTCACCAAGCTCGGGCCTGCTGGTCGCCTGCGCGATGTCGGTGTTGTCGATGGCGTTCTGTGCGGTGCTGGCGTTGCTCCAGCGGACGCACGCATCCTAAGCGGCCTTGCCAACCGTGCCGTCGGCGCGGCGGTCTACCACGCCCTGATGCCAACCGTGCTCGGCTTCTAACCCTGGTACCAGGGGCCCGTCAAAGCTTAGTGGCGGCTAGACTGCACTACTCACAGCGATCCACCCCGTGGCGGGATTGTTGTAGGGGGCGTGCTGGGCGAGGTGATTGAAACAAGGCACTGGATCGGCGTCGCATCACCGATCTTGGAATCATTGTCGGTTCGCGCGCTCCGGCGGGCAAGGCGCCGCCAACAAGCCCGCCGCAAGCCGGGCCGCGGCATGATCATATCGCCGCGGCCACAGCCGTGCCCGGGAATTTAGCCGACAATGCGCAGCGAGTAATCCGTCGCGCGCACGTCCTTGGTCAGGGCACCGACCGAGATCCGGTCGACCCCGGTCTCGGCGATCGCGCGCACGCTGTCCATGTTCACGCCGCCGGACGCCTCGAGCAGCGCGCGTCCCGCGTTGAGAGCGACCGCCTCGCGCATCAGCGCAAGGCTGAAGTTATCGAGCAGCACCGAGGTCGCGCCGGCGGCCAGCGCTTCGCCCAATTGCTCAAGGTTCTCGACCTCGACCTGGATCGAGACGCCGGCGTCGAGGGCCTGCGCCGCCCGCACCGCCAAGGTCACGCCGCCCGCAGCGGCGATATGGTTTTCTTTGATGAGGATGCCGTCATACAGCGCGAGGCGCTGGTTCTTCCCGCCGCCGACCCGCACCGCGTACTTTTGCGCGAGCCGCAGGCCCGGCAGGGTCTTGCGCGTGTCCAGGATGGCCGCCTTGGTGCCGGCGATGACGTCGACATACTTGCGCGTGGCCGTCGCGACCCCTGACAGCAATTGCAAAAAATTGAGCGCGCTGCGTTCGGCCGTGAGCAAGGCGCGCGGCCCGCCCTTGATCATGCAAACGACGGTGTCGGCCTGCATCAGCTCGCCCTCGGCGTAGCGCCAGTCGATCTCGACCTGCTGGTCGAGCGCGCCCATGACGGCTTCAAACCACGGCGCGCCGCACAGCACGGCCTCCTCGCGCACGAGCACGCGCGCACTCACGACCGTGTCGTTGGGCACCAGCTTGCCCGTCAGGTCGCCGTTGCCGACATCCTCGAGCAAGGCGGCCAGCAGATTGCCCTCGAACGCCTTTTGCAACGCGGCGTCGAAATCCTTATGGGGATTGCGTAAATTGGTGATCATGCTGGCCCCACTCCCGAAAACAAGGTCGCTTCCTTCTCGAGCCCGCCGGACGGCAGGGCCTTGGCTTTTTTGGCGGCGGCGAAATCGAGCATGCGGTCGATCGCGCGCACGGCCAGCCTGCCCACCTCGGGGTCGACGTGGATCTCGTTCGCGCCGGCGTTGCCGATGCCTTCGAGCACGTCGGCCAGGTTCTGCAGGCCGTTCATCGCCATCCACGGGCAATGCGCGCAGCTCTTGCAGGTCGCGCTGTTGCCGGCGGTGGGCGCCTCGATGAAGCGTTTGCCGGGCGCTGCCGCGCGCATCTTGTGCAGGATGCCGTTGTCGGTGGCCACGATGAAGGTCGTCGCGGCCATCGACACGGCCGCGTTGATCAGTTGCGTGGTCGAGCCGACCACGTCGGCCAGCGCCACCACATTGGCCGGCGACTCCGGGTGCACCAGCACCCTCGCTTCGGGATGCTCGGCCTTGAGCAGGTCGAGTTCAATGCCCTTGAACTCGTCGTGCACGATGCACGAACCCTGCCACAGCAACATGTCGGCGCCGGTTTTCTTCTGGATGTAGGAACCCAGATGCTTGTCCGGCGCCCACAGGATTTTTTTGCCCTGCGCGTGCAGGTGGGCCACGATGTCGAGGCCGATCGACGAGGTCACCATCCAGTCGGCGCGCGCCTTGACGGCCGCGCTTGTGTTGGCGTACACGACCACGGTGCGGTCGGGATGGGCGTCGCAGAACGCGGCGAACTCGTCGGCCGGGCAGCCAAGGTCGAGCGAACAGGTCGCGTCCAGGTCCGGCATCAGGATGGTCTTCTCCGGGCTGAGGATCTTGGCGGTCTCGCCCATGAAACGCACGCCGGCCACGACCAGCGTCTTGGCCGGGTGGTCGCGCCCGAAACGGGCCATCTCGAGCGAGTCCGAGACGCAGCCGCCGGTCTCCTCGGCCAGGTCCTGCAGCTCGCCGTCGACATAATAGTGCGCCACGAGCACGGCCCCGCGCTCCTTGAGCAGGCGCCGGATGCGCTCCTTGAGGACCGTTTTTTCGGCCGCCGAGGGCGCCGCCGGCGCGCGCGCCCAGGCTTTGGCGGTGCAACTGCCATCGCCCTCGGGACGCTCGTACTCGACGGGCATGATTGGTAGGATTTTCATGGGCAGCCTGTCTCGTCTAAAAGGTGGATGTTGCGGGAATCAGAGGCTGAGAGTTTTTCGGGCGTGTCCGAGCAGCGCGCCAGAAAGCGGCAGATCGAGGCGCAAAGCACAGCCATAGCGGGCTATGGCGAGCATTTGCAACGACGAACTGGCGCTTTCTGGCGTGCTGAGCGGGCATGATCGAAAGACTCTCAGCCTCTTAGTCGATGCCCTGGCTCTTCAGATAGTCTTCGTAGTTGCCGCGGAAGTCGACGATTTCATTTTCCTTGATCTCGAGCACGCGCGTGGCCAGCGAGGAGACGAATTCGCGGTCGTGCGAGACGAAGATCAGCGTGCCGGCGTATTTTTCAAGCGCGATGTTGAGCGACTCGATCGATTCCATGTCCATGTGGTTGGTCGGCTCGTCCATGAGCAGCACGTTGTGGCGGCCGAGCATCAGCTTGCCGTACATCATGCGGCCCTTTTCGCCGCCCGAGAGCACATTGACGGACTTCTTGACGTCATCTCCGCCGAACAGCAGGCGTCCGAGGATCGAACGCACGGCCTGGTCGTCGCCGCCCTCCTTGGTCCAGCGGCCGATCCAGTCGGTCAGCACCAGGTCGGTTGCGAACTCTTCGGTTGGATCTTGCGGCATATAGCCGACGTTGGCGTTCTCGGCCCACTTGACGCGCCCGCTGTCGGGCTGCAGGCCGCACAGATCGCCGCCGATCGAACGTAGCAGCGTGGTCTTGCCGGCGCCGTTGGCGCCGATGATGGCCACCCGCTCGCCGGCCTCGACCATGATGTTGAAGTTCTTGAACAACTGGCGGTCGTATTTCTTCGAGATACCCTCGACCTCGACGGCCAGACGGTGCAGCTTCTTCTCGCCGTCGAAGCGGACGAACGGATAGGCGCGTGAGGACGGCTTGATGTCGTCGACCTTGATCTTCTCGATCTGCTTGGCGCGCGAGGTCGCCTGGCGCGCCTTCGACTTGTTGGCGGCGAAGCGGCGCACGAAGTCTTGCAGCTCGGCCACTTTTTCCTTGGCCTTGGCGTTGTTCGACAGTTGCTGGTTGCGCGCCTGGGTCGAGGCGAACATGTACTCGTCGTAGTTGCCCGGATAGATCTTGAGCGTGCCGTAGTCCATGTCGGCCACGTGGGTGCAGACCTGGTTGAGGAAGTGGCGGTCGTGGGAGATGATGATCATGGTCGAATCGCGCTCGTTGAGCACGTCCTCGAGCCAGCGGATGGTGTTGATGTCGAGGTTGTTGGTCGGCTCGTCGAGCAGCAGGATGTCCGGGTTCGAGAACAGGGCCTGGGCCAGCAGCACGCGCAGCTTCCAGCCCGGCGCGACCGCGCTCATGAGGCCTTGGTGCTGGTCGATCGACACGCCCGCGCCGAGCAGCAATTCGCCCGCGCGCGCCTCGGCCGAGTAGCCGTCGTACTCGGCGACCTTGCTCTCGAGCTCGGCCGCGTGCATGTAGTCGTCGTCGGTCGCCTCGGGATTGGCGTAGATGGCGTCGCGCTCGGAGATGGCGTTCCACAACTCGGTGTGGCCCATCATGACGACGTCGAGCACGCGGCGGTCCTCGAAGCCGAACTGGTCCTGGCGCAACTTGCCCAGCCGTTCGTTGGGGTCGAGCATCACGGTGCCGCCCGACGGGTCGAGGTCGCCGCCGAGGATTTTCATGAAGGTCGACTTGCCGCAACCGTTGGCGCCGATCAGGCCATAGCGGTTGCCGTCGCCAAACTTGACCGAGATGTTCTCGAACAGTGGTTTGGCGCCAAATTGCATTGTGATGTTTGCGGTAGATAACACGGACGAAGCCCTTAAAAGCGAAGATTTAACCGACTATTTTACCATTGTGCGGTGCACACGGCCGGATCGCCCCCAAATTCAGGGCCGCCGCCCGATCCCGGCCATGGTGTGGCGGCGCCACAGCGCCTCGACCGGCCCCTGCGCGTGGCGCGCCAGCCACCAGTGGCTCCAGCCCGCCTGCAGCGCCATGACGCACAGGCAATACATGAACAGGCCCGCGTATGGCAGGCGCGCGCCCAGCCCGAGGCCGACGCCCTGCAGCAGCGCGACGCCGAGCACCGACTGCATCAGGTAGTTGCTCAGCGCCATGCGCCCGACCGGCGCGAGCCAGCGCGCGAGCCCGGCCCGGCGCGCGAGCATGACGGTGGCCACGTAGCCGGCCGCGAGCAGCGGCCCGAACCAGGGCAGCGCCACCGCCATCGCCCACCCGGCCGCGCCGGCCGCCTGCGGCGCGCGCGCGTCGCCGAGCGCGACGAAGCCCCACAGCAGATTGACGGGAAGGCCGACACCGAGACCGATCCTCTGGACCTTGCGCCAGAAGGCCCGGTGGCGCGCCGGCCGGGTCAGGTAGCCAAGCCGCACCGCCATCACGCCGAGCAGGAACAGCAGCGCCAGTTCCGGCACGATGAACAACATGCCGAACAAGGAAACCGCATAGTCCCGCGCCCGCAGGGCGAAGGCTTCGGGCCATCCACCCGTCGTATAGGTGGCCATGTCGGCCAGGGCCAGGTTGATCTCGGCGCGCAGGTCGGCCCCGTCCAGGCCCAGCGTCGGCAGCAAGACGATGAAGAGCAAGCCCAGATTGCCGACAAGCAGCCAGCGCAGGCAGGTGCGCACCGTGCGCAGGCGGCTCCCCGCCAGTCCCAGCACCAGAAAACCCGTCACCGCGTAGGCCGCGAGGATGTCGCCGAACCAGACCAGGAATCCATGCGCCAGTCCGCACCCGAGCAGCCAGCCGAGCCGGCGCCGGTAGAGCGCCTTGGCGCCGGCCCAGTCGCCCAGCGCGCGCCAAAGCGAGCGCGTCTGCAGCGCGAAGCCGGCGCCGAACAGGAACGAGAAGATCGGATAGAACTTGGCCTCGGCAAAGGCGGCGGTCAGGAGGATGACCAGCTGGTCGAACAGGGGCGCGGCGGCCGCCTGCACCCCGTAACGGTAGCTGGAGGCGCCGTGGACCATCGCCCACACGTTGACCAGCAAGATGCCGAACACGGCGATCCCGCGCAGGGTGTCGATGCGCTCGAGGCGCGCGGCGGGCGCCATCCTACTGCCGCATCCAGTCTCGCAACTCGTAGTACCAGTAGGCCAGCTGGGCCGCGTAGAGGCCGGCCGCGCCGCCCGTCGAGGGCAGGCCCCAGGGCGCGAAACGGGCCAGGTCGACGCGGTCGCCGCGCATCGCGGCGGCCAGCACCTCGCCGGCCAGCGTGGTCGGCCCGACGCCGTGGCCGCCGAAACCCATGCCGTACCACAGGCCCTCGGGCAGGCGCCCGATCTGCGGCATCTTGTGGCGGCCGTAACTCATCATGCCGCTCCAGGCGTAGTCGACCCGGGTGCCCGCGAGCTGCGGATAGACCTTGAGCATGTCCTGGTACAGCATGCGCGCGACCTCGCCGGCGCCGCGCGCGCGGATCGAGATGCGCCCGCCCCACAGCAGCCGGGTGTCGGCCAGCGGACGGTAATAGTCGAACGCGAAACGGGTGTCGTAGACGGCCGCGCCGGTGCGCACGGCGGTGCCCAGGCGCTCGCCGAGCGGCTCGGTCACCATCACATAGGTGGCGATCGGCAGCACCGCGCTCGCCAGGCGCGGATAGAGCCGCTCGATATAGCCGCCGCAGCACACCACCAGTTCGCGCGCGCGCACCTGGCCGCGCGCGGTCTTGACCAGCCAGCCCCCGCCGTCGGGCGCGATGCGCACCACCTTGCTGCGCTCGTGGACGCCGATGCCGACATCGTCGAGCGCGCGCGCCAGCCCGCGCGCGTATTTGAGCGGATGGAAATGGAAGGCGTCGGGCTCGAACAAGCCGCCGAAATAGCGTTTGGTCGCGAGTTTTTCGGCCAGCTCGGCGCGGCCCACGCGCTGCCACTCGACGCCCATGCTGTCGGCCATGAAGCGCCGGCGCTGGTCGAGGATGCGCTCGTCGTCGAACCAGTTGGCCAGGTAGATGCCCTCGTGGCGCGCCTCGCACTCGATGCCGTAGCGCGCGATGCGGCGCCTTATGTGTTCGACCGCGTCGACCGTGAGCTGGTACAGCTTGCGCCCCTCGGCCGGCCCGACCGCGTCGACCACGCTGCGCTCGCCGAGCGAAAAACCGCCGAACACGAAGCCGCCGTTCAGGCCCGAGGCGCCAAAGCCGATGCTCTCGGCCTCGAGCACGATCATGTTTTTCTCGCCGCGCTCCATCAAAGACATGGCGGTGCCGAGGCCGGCGAAGCCGCCGCCGATGATGCACACGTTGCAGTCGTGCTGGCCCTCGAGCCGCGCGTAGCGCGGCGCCTTGGACCCGTCCTGGTAGTAGCTCTGCCCCGGCAACGGCTCAGTCATGGGGCAGCGTCGGATAGTCGCGCATGGTCAGGGCGAAGCCGGTGGCGTCGGACGACAGGCGCGCCATGGCGCCGAACGGAATCGTCACGCGGCGCGCCGTGTGCCCGAATTCGAGGCCGCCAAGCACCGGGATGGGCAGCGTCTCGCGCAGGTAGGCGAGCATGGTCTCGAAGGCGTAGCCGTTGTCGGCCGGGCTCAGCTGGTAGGAGGAGAAGTCGCCGAGGATCAGCGCGCGCTGGCGCGCCAGCACGCCGGCCTGGTGCAGTTGCAAGAGCATGCGTTCGACCCGGTAGGGATGTTCGTTGACGTCCTCGACGAACAAGATGCCCTGCTCGACATGGGGAAAATACGGGGTGCCGAGCAGCGACACGAGCATCGCCAGGTTGCCGCCCCAGATCTTGCCCTCGGTTTCGAGCTCGGGGTTGCCCAGCGTGTCCGTCAGTATCTGGTGGGTCGGACCGGCCAGGCAGCGCCAAAAGCTCTCGAGCGTGAAGTCGACCGGCTCGAGCGGCGCGCCGAAGTCGCCGAAGAACATCGGCCCGGTCATGCTGCCGGCGCCGGTGCGCGCCAGCAGCGCCATCTGGAAGGCGGTGAAGTCGCTGAAGCCGACGAAGATCTTGCCGCTGGCGGCCATCGCCTCGAAGTTGATGTGCGGCAGCAGGCGCGTCAGGCCGTAGCCGCCGCGCAGCGCCATCACGATCCGCACCGCGGGGTTGGCGGCGGCGGCGGCCAGTTGCTCCAGGCGGGCCTGGTCGGTGCCGCCGAAACGCTCGAACACCTGGTCCGGGTCGTAGTAGTTGTGTACGCTGAAGCCGCGCGCGCCGAGCCGCGCGATGCCCCGCTCGATCGCTTCGTCGCCGCGCGCGTAGCCGCTCGGCGCGACGATGGCAATGCCGATTTTCTTTGTGATCACTGTTTTTCGAATAGCCGCAGGGTGGAGTCTGGCGACATATTACCGTGCGCATGGGCATCTATCAAGGCGAGCAGGCGTTCGATCAGCTGGGCCGGCAGATCGTGGCCCATGCCCTCGATCAGCACCAGGCGCGCGCCGGGCACCTTGTCGGCCGTGTCGACGCCGCAGGCGGGCGGCACCAGCGGGTCGGCCGCGCCGTGGATCACCAGCGTGGGCGCGCGGATCGCTGCGAGCAGCGCGCTGCGGTCGCCATGGGCGATGATCGCGTGCATCTGGCGCGCCACGCCGCCGGCGCAGACATTGCGCCCCATCGCGCGCGCGATGCGCGCGCGCAGCACGGCCGGCGGGGTCGGATAGGCCGGGCTGCCGATCGCGCGCATGATCTGGAACATGTTTTCGCTCATGTTTTCGCCCATGTCCTCGACCCGGCCCTCGTGGTCGCGCGCCCCGGCCGTGCGCCGCATCAGGGCCTTGCGCGCCGCCTTCGACGGCCCCGGCAGGCCGCGCCTGCCGCTGCTCGACATGATCGAGGTCAGGCTCAGCACGCGCCCGGGGTGGCGCGCGGCCAGCGTCTGGGCGATCATGCCGCCCATCGAGGCGCCCACCACATGGGCCCGCGCCACGCCCAGCGCGTCGAGCACGCCGAGCGCGTCGGCGGCCATGTCGTCGAGCGTGTAGACCGGCTTGACGGGCAGGCGCAGGAAGGATTTGATGATCGCCAGCGGCACGCTCGGGATGCCGGCGGCGTCGAATTTGGTCGACAGGCCGCTGTCGCGGTTGTCGAAGCGGATCACATGGAAACCCAGTTCGGCCAGGCCGTCGACCAGCTCGTCGGGCCAGGCGACGAGCTGCATGCCCAGCCCCATGACCAGCAGCAGCGGCAATCCCTTGGGGTCGCCGCTCGCCTGGTAGCTGATGTCGATGCCGTTCGAGGTCAGCGTGGGCATGGCGTGGCCCTCAGTAGAAGCCGAAGAAGGGGTTGGGCCAGGACGCGCGGCCCGGGTCGAGGAACAGCAGTTTTTTCAGGCCGGTGTGCGCGGTGTGGTCGAAGCGCTTCCATTTGCCCTCGGGCTGGGCCAGCCGGTCGGCGATCGCGTACAGCGCGGTCGGGTTCATGCCCATGCCGACGTGGCTGGCCTGGACCTCGATGTTCTCGGACTTGGCGGTCTCCTGCTCGACGCTGCATTGCCAGGCCACCACGCCGTCGCTGCGGCTGAAGATCGAGGTGGTCGGCACCTTGGGCGCGACGCGCAGCGCGTCGAAGCGCGCCTGGTCGATTTCCTTCTCGCCCGACACGAGCCGGTAGACGCGCCAGGCGTTGGTCGCCTTGGGGTTGCCCGTGAAGGGCGAGCCGAGCGTGATGACCAGGCGCACGTCCTTGGGCAGCATTTTGGCGATTTCGCGCGCGTAGACGCCGCCCAGGCTCCAGCCGACCAGGCTGACGCGGCAGCCGTGCTCGGCGCGCAACTGCTTGACGCGCTCCACGCAGGCCTCGAGCACGCCCGGGCGCGGCCCGAAATTGAGGCCCTGCTCCCAGGCGTAGGCCTGGTAGCCCTGCCCCTGCAGGAAGCGGCGCATCACGGCGGTGGTCATGTCGCCGGCGGCGAGGCCCGGAAACACCAGCACCGGGTGGCCGTCGCCGGCGGGGGCGCCGCGCATGAAGGGCAGCGAGGCGAGCGCGACGCCGAGCTCCCAGGGCGCGCGCATTTCGAGCGCGAGGCGAACCAGGCCGGGTGCGGTTTCTTCGATAGTAGGTTTGGTCATGTTGCGTGGCAAGCTGGTCTCCTGTCGCCATTGCGCGCCGGAACAAGGCGCCGCATGGCCCGCTTATATCTTTATGGTCTAAATAGCATACCATTTTTGGCCGCGCCGGTCCCGCCCCGCCCTCACACCGGCGGCGGCGGCGGGCGCGCCGCCGCGCGCCGCTGCGCGAAGAAGCGCTTGAGCATGCCGCCGGCCTCCTCGGCCAGCACCCCGCCGACCAGCTCGGCGTGGTGGTTGAGTTTCTCCTGGTCGAACAGATTGAGCACCGAGCCGCAGGCGCCGGTCTTGGGATCGGTGGCGCCATAGACCACGCGCGCGATGCGCGCGTGCATCATCGCCCCCGCGCACATCGCGCACGGCTCGAGCGTGACGTACAACTCGCATCCGGGCAGGCGGTAGTTGCCCAGCCTGGCCGCAGCGGCGCGCAGGGCGACGATCTCGGCGTGCGCGGTCGGGTCGTGGCTGCCGATGGGCGCGTTGCGGCCGACGGCGATGACTTCGCCGTCGCACACCACGACCGCGCCGACCGGCACCTCGCCCTGCTCCCAGGCCAGCTGCGCCTGCTCGAGCGCGAGCGCCATGAAGCGCTGGTCAGGCATCGGTGATCTCGGCCCAGCAATTGGGCGTCTCGTGCAGCACCAGCTTGTGCAGGCGCAGCCCGGTACCAAAGCGGTCACTGTAGGCCGCCTTCAGGATGCCGAACGCCACCTGCGCCAGGTTCTCGACCGTGGGGATGCGGTCGATCACGACCGTCTTGTGGCCCGGCAGCGAGGCGAGGAATTCACGCACCTTGTCATCCTTTTCGTAGACGATGAAGGCGTGGTCCCAGATGTCGACTAGATGCTCCTTGGCCAGCGCCTTGATGTCGGAAAAATCCATGATCATGCCGTTGTCGGAGTTGCCCTCGACTTCGATCACGGCCCCGGTCAGGGTGATCTCCAGGGTGTAGCGGTGGCCGTGCAGGTTGCGGCACTGGCTTTTGTGGTCGGGAATCCGGTGGCCGGTGTCGAATTCGAGCTTGCGTGTGATCGTTAGCATGGGTGCCTGGGCTTAAGGTATGTGTAAAAGTTTGTGGGTCTGCAGGCTCAGGTTCCACCTGGGATTGCGTTTGCAGGTCTCGATCGCCAGGCGCGTGTTGAATTGGGCCAGCGGGCCGTCCATCGGCTGCACAAAAAAATGCTCGAAATCAAGATGCTCATAGGCGCGCAGGTCCTGCCCGGTCTGCGGAATGACGACCTTGATCTCATCGCCCTTGTGCACCACCAGGGTGGAACCCATCTTCGGGCTCACGCAGATCCAGTCGACCCCGGCCGGCACCGGCAGCGTGCCGTTGGTCTCGATCGCGATCGTGAAGCCGGCCGCGTGCATGGCGGCGATCAGGGCGGCGTCGAGCTGCAACAGCGGCTCGCCGCCCGTGAACACGGCATATTTGCGGGCCGGGTAGGCGGCGGGCCAGAGGCCGTCGATGCGCGCGGCCAAATCGACCGCCTGCGCGAACTTGCCGCCGCCCTCGCCGTCGGTGCCGACGAAATCGGTGTCGCAAAAGCGGCACACGGCGCCGGCGCGGTCGCTCTCGCGCCCGGTCCACAGATTGC
>NZ_PXWF02000236.1 GCF_003011895.2 Massilia glaciei
CGGCACACGGCGCCGGCGCGGTCGCTCTCGCGCCCGGTCCACAGATTGCAGCCCGAAAAACGGCAAAACACGGCCGGACGCCCCGCGTGGGCGCCCTCGCCCTGCAAGGTATAAAACATTTCTTTGATGCTGTAAGTCACTTTGATTCCCGGATGGAGGGCCGTGGACAGTACCAAAGCCGTGCGTTCAACCGGACATTATATCGCGTTGCGCGCAACGGACCGGCGGACAACGCGGCGGCCCCAGGGCGATTGCATGAAAGATTAGATTGTCAGCCCCAGCACCT
>NZ_PXWF02000237.1 GCF_003011895.2 Massilia glaciei
ACGGTACGCTTAGCAATACTGAAAGGTTTTGCTGATGTCATGTCACTCATCCCCGCGTAGCGGGTTGGCAACTTTCGTCAACGGGATAACGCCGCCCCTTCGCTCCACCCTCATTACAAGGGCTTCATCGCTACTACGGGCAGCTCCGCCCCTCGTTCCGGCATCGGTATTCTTCCTCATGGTGTCTGCCATTTGTCATTTCCCTTCGCATCCAGAACAAGGTTCTCACGTTCCATACCGAAGCCTGTGTTGAGCTCATGCTGCCTTTACACCGACTGCCACCGGGCCCGTAAACAGGTATCGTCCCGATTAATCCTGGAGCATCGGACCGGCCCCAGTTTTGACAGTATTTATCAGCCTAACGATGCGTCATCGGCCGGTTTGCTTTCGCTCATCTTCTCAACACGTACCTGACATCTTTGCGATGCCTTTTCCCCAGTCGCTCACCACCACGACTTTTGATCGCAGCGGCACTGGGCGGTTTGAAGCCAGCTCCTGCAAGCCGACTTCGGGAGGCCTGCTCCCATCTTCAATACAGCATCACAAGCTCTCACTTGTGTTCGTGACACACGCCCGAAAGGCTGCTAGAGCCAGCCGGCGTCGCGCGCGAGCCGGAACGCCTCGACCCGGTTGCCCGCGTTGAGTTTGCTGATCGCCTCCGACAGGTAGTTGCGCACCGTGCCCTCCGACAGGTGGATCAGCCGGGCGATGTCGGCGCTGCTCTTGCCCTCGCCGGCCAGGCGCAGGACCTGGCGCTCGCGCTCCGACAACGGGTCGGCGCCGCCGCTCCAGCTCTCGAGCGCGAGCTCGGGCGCGACCACGCGCCCGCCGCCGTGCACGGTGCGGATCGCCGCGGCCAGATTTTCGGCCGGCGCGTCCTTGAGCAGATAGCCGCGCACCCCGGCCGCGAGCGCGCGCCGCAGGTAGCCGCTGCGCGCGAAGGTGGTCACGATCACGACCTTGCACGGCAACCCGAGCTCGGCCAGCGCGGCGGCCAGTTCGAGCCCCGTCATGAGCGGCATTTCGATATCGGTGAGCACGACGTCGGGCCGGTGCTCCTTGCACATGGCCAGCGCCTGCTGGCCGTTGGGCGCCATGCCGACCACCTCGATGTCGCCCTCGAGCCTGAGCAGGGCCGCCAGCGCCCCCAGCAGCAGCGCCTGGTCTTCGGCGATCAGGATCCGGATCATGCCGCCGCTCCCATCGGCAAGCGCAATTCAAGCGCCAGCCCGCGTTCGAGGCGCAGGGCCAGCGTGCCCCCGAGCGCCTCGACGCGCTCGTGCATGCCGCTTAGCCCATTGCCGTGCAATAGCGCGCCGACGCTGGTCAGCGAGGTGCCGTCGTCGGCGACCCGCAACACGATCTTGCCGTGCTCGAGCGCGAGACTGAGTTCGCAGTGGCGCGCGCCGGCGTGGCGCACGATGTTGGTCACCGCCTCGCGCAGCGCCAGCGACAGCACGTTCTCGGCCGCCGCCGGCAGCGCGATCGGCGCCACCGTCGCGCCGAGCGTGACCCGGGCAGCGGCCAGGCTGACCCGCGCGCTTCCCAGTTCGTGCGCGAAGCCGGTCTGGCGGTAGCCGGTGACGGCGGCGCGCACCTCCGACAGCGCGGTGCGCGCGCTCGTTTCGATGTCCTTGATCTCGGCGCGGCAGGCGGCCGGGTCGCGCTCGACCAGTTTGCCCGCCAGTTCGGCCTTGAGCGTGATGAGCGAGAGCGTGTGGCCGAGCAGGTCGTGCAGGTCGCGCGAGATGCGTTCGCGCTCGGCGATGGTGGCCATGTACTCGACCTCCTCCTGCTTGCGCAGCAGTTGGTCGCGCGAGCGGCGCACGCTGCTCTCCATGATGCTCGAGACGCCGATCGGAATCCCGCCGGCCAGCGCCGGCAGCACGAAATACAGTTGGCTGCGGCCAAGCGGCAGCGCCACCAGCAGAGCCAGCGCCAGCACCACGGCCATCAGCAGATAGGCCCTGCGCTGCGACTCGATGCCGGCGCACATGGCGCAGGCGAAGATGAAAAAGGTCGAGGCGCCCGGATTGTGCCGCGCCCACAACGCGCCGAGCAGGCAAAAGCCAAGCACCAGCAGCACGTTGAGCGCGCGCTCCCGGTGCTGCCAGAAGCTGGCGAAATACATCGGGACAAACACCAGCATGGTCAGGGCCAGGGCCGCGCCCTCACCCGGGCCCGGCAAGCCGCGTGTGTATTTCAAGAACAGGAACCCGATGCTGGTAACCCACAGGTATGGCGCCTTGCCAAACTTGGGGGGAGTCCACGGTCCCGCGATCACTCGCCTGATTCTGTCGATGCCGACCATTTGCCTTCGCGCCTTTTGTTGTTCCGATTGTTCAGACCCGCTTACTTACTCCTTACTCATTCAACAGGCGCACGTCCGCAAGCTCAAACTTGTACTCGCCCGGCTTGGGACCGGCATTGAACGCTATCATGGTGATTGCACTTGTGTCTATGCCTTTGAAGTCGGCGAACGGCATCGCCACCTCGGTCCACTCGGGTCCCGCCGTGAAGCCCTTGCTGACCGGGATCGCCCCCCCTTGCGACATCATCGACACGGCGTACGTCTGGCCGTCGCCGCGCACCTTGAAGCGCACCAGCCTAGCCGCGCTCAGATTGGCCGGCTGCATCGGCTGCGCGCCCGGCATGAAGGCGACGCCGGCCCATGGATACGGAAACCCCGCGGCGACGCTGGCGCTGACGGCCAGCGGCGCTTGCGCGTTGGCGTCGGGCGCGCCGGCCTGCACCTTGACCTTCGATTTTCCGCCCATGAAACCGTCGTCCGACGGCATCCAGACGCCGAACGGGCCGGCCAGCTTGTCCTTCGAGAACAAGCTGATGCGCCCGTCGGCCGGCAGCGCCAGCATCCCGGGCGGCTTGGCCGCGCGCTCCCGCGCCACCAGCGCGCGCTGCTTCTCGCGCAGGGGGGCGGCGTCGGCGCCGTCCTTCCAGACGGCGACGATGCGGCGGGTTGCGGCGATGTCGCTGCCCGGATCGCCCTCGACCAGCAGCAGGTCGGCCTTGTAGCCGTTGGCGATGCGGCCGCGTTGGCCGAGCCTGAAGGCGGCCGCCGGCGCGGCGCTGGCCGCCGCCAGCGCCTGCACCGGCGTCAATCCGGCCTTCACCAGGGAGGCCATTTCGTGGTGCATGCTGATCCCGTGCTGGGTGCCCGGATTGCCGGCGTCGGTGCCGGCCAGCACCGGCACCCCGGCCTTGGCTAGCGCCGCCACCAGCGCGTTGGGCGCGGCCAGCAGGCCGGGGCGGCTGGCGCCGCCCGCGTAGTTCGATTTGAGCGTCGCGGTCTGCTCCTTGTCCATCAGCGCGCCCAGCCCGGCGTCGCCCAGGATGTCGGCCGCGCCGACCCCGGCCACGCTCTCGAGGACGCTGAAGGTGGGGATCACGAAGGCCCTCCATTCTTTGGCCAGCGCGACGAGGCTGGCCAGTTCGGCGGCCGGCATGGCCTCGCCGACGAACAGGTGGACCAGGCCGTCGGCGCCCATCGCGAGCGCCTTGCGGGCGTCGGCCGCGGTGCTGATATGGACCACCGCCAGTTTGCCGCGCGCGTGCGCGGCCGCGACCAGCGCCTTGACGGTCGCCTCGTCGAGGCTCGGCGTGGCATGGCCGGGCCGCCCCGATTCCATCACGATCTTGATGAAGTGCGAGCCCTCGGCGATGCGCGCGTCCACGAACGCCTGCGCCTGGCCGGGCGCGCTCAGGGTCGGGATCGGCATGCCGAACTGGGTGCCGTGCCCGCCCGGCGCGGTGGCCAGGGTGCCGGCCGAGAACAGGTCGGCCTGCTCGCGGTTCCCGCCCGCCTTCATCTTGCGCGTCGCGTCCTGCATCACCTGCACGGCGGTGAACATGTCGACCTGGGTGGTCACGCCGAACAGCAACGGCAGTTCGGGATGGCGGTAGGCGTGCACGTGCGCGTCGATCAGGCCCGGCAGCAGGGTGCGGCCGGCGCCACTGACCACGGTCGCGCCGCGCGGCGCCGCGCCGCGGTGGTCGGCGTTGACGATCACCGCGCCGTCGAACAGCACCGAGCGTTTGGCGTGCATGCGCTCGCCGTCGAACACGCGCACGTCCTGCACCAGCGTGGGGGCGGCGGACGCCGCCATCGAAACGCCGAACACGCCGGCGAGGAAGAGTGTCTTGACCAGCGGCTTGACGAATGCTTGTTTCATGTTTGCTCCTTGGTTTGGATGCATCCATCATGCCGCCGGCGGGCGATGGCCGCCAGACGCAAACGACATGACTTTGGCATGACATTTGTCACCCGGAGCGCGCCGCATCTATGAGTGAGACGCTCCAGAAATCGTGTCGATATAATTTGAACGACAAAAACCCACATCGTCCTCGCGAAGGCGGGGACGATGTGGTGGTATTTCTTAAGTCGGGCCCCGCTCCACCTTGAACCTTTCCCGCCCGCTGTCCGCGCACCGTCCAGCGACCCTGTCCGCACGCGCACGGACAGCGCGGCCGCCCGGCGCCTTCCTTTTAAAATCAATCACTTAGCCTTTGGCACGGTTCGTGCTCCACCACTTGTAATTACATCCGGGCAGCCACCATGATCAAAGACACCTCATCCCAGGACGCCGTGCTGACCACCCCGCCGGCGCAGCGCCTCAAACGCGGCCTGCTCTGGAGCGCCGCCGGCGCCGCCGCGCTCGCCGCCGGCGCCTACGTGCTGCTGGGCTGGAGCGGCAGCGAACACTCGGTCAACGCGGCGCGCCTGCGCGTGGCCGAGGTCACCCGCGGCACCCTGGTGCGCGACGTCGCCGTGACCGGCCGCCTGGTCGCCGCCGTCAGCCCCACCCTGTACTCGACCGCGCCGGCCACGGTCACGCTCAAGGTCGAGGCGGGCGACACGGTCAAGAAGGGCCAGGTGCTGGCGGTGCTCGAATCGCCCGATCTGTCCGACGCGCTCAAACGCGAACAATCGAGCCACGAACAACTCGTCGCCGAGGTCGCGCGCCAGCACATCTTGGCGCGCAAGCAGAAGCTGCTGGCCCAGCGCGAGGCCGACACCGCCCAGATCGACAGCGTCTCGGCCCAGCGCACGCTCGAGCGCTACGAGAGCGTCGGCCAGGTCGGCATCATCGCCAAGATCGATCTGCAAAAGGCCAAGGACGCGGTCAACTCGGCCGCCATCCGCGCCAAGCACGCCGCTCAGGCCGCCGTGCTCGAAGGCGACGACGTCACGCTCGAACTCAAAACCCGGCAAAGCGCGCTCGAACGCCAGCGCCTGTCGATGGCCAACGCCCAGCGCCGCGTCGACGAGCTGACCGTGCGCGCCCCGGTCGACGGTTTCATCGGCACCCTGTCGGTGCAGAACCGCGGCGTGGTCGCCGCCAACACCGCCCTCATGACGCTGGTCGACCTGTCGCGCCTCGAGGTCGAACTGGCGATCCCCGAAACCTACGCGGCCGACCTTGGCCTCGGCATGACGGCCGAGGTCAACCTGCCGGCCGGCACCGTCAACGGCAAGCTGTCGGCGCTCTCGCCCGAGGTGGTCAACAGCCAGGTGCTGGCGCGGGTGCGCTTCGACGGCGCCCAGCCGGCCGGCCTGCGCCAGAGCCAGCGCGTGAGCGCGCGCCTGCTCATCGAGGAGCGCGCCAACGTCGTCATGCTGCCGCGCGGCCCCTTCCTCGAGCTCGAGGGCGGGCGCTTCGCGTATGTGGTGCACAACGGCGTGGCCGTGCGCACCCCGGTCAAGGTCGGCGCGACCAGCGTCTCGTCGGTCGAGATCCTCGGCGGCCTCAAGATCGGCGACCAGGTCGTCATCGCCGGCACCGACACCTTCAACAACGCCCAACGCGTCTCGATCAACAACTGACACCGGACTAGCACCGACTTCAGTCCGCACCCACATCAACCCAGTCACCCGAAGAGGACACCCATGCTGCGCATGAACAACCTGAGCAAAGTCTACCGCACCCACATGATCGAAACGCACGCGCTGCGCGGCTTCGAAATCCAGGTCAACCAGGGCGAGTTCGTCACCGTCACCGGACCCTCTGGATCGGGCAAGACCAGCTTCCTGAACATCGCCGGCCTGCTCGAGGAGTTCACCAGCGGCGAGTACATCCTCGACGGCGTCAACGTCGCCGGCATGGACGACAACGCCCGCTCGCGCCTGCGCAACGAAAAACTCGGCTTCATCTTCCAGGGCTTCAACCTGATCCCCGACCTGTCATTGTTCGACAACGTCGACGTGCCGCTGCGCTACCGCGGCTACAACGCGGCCGAGCGGCGCAAGCGCATCGAGGACGCGCTGGCCAAGGTCGGCCTGGCCTCGCGCATGAAGCACTACCCGGCCGAACTGTCGGGCGGACAGCAGCAGCGCGTGGCGATCGCGCGCGCGCTGGCCGGCTCGCCCAAACTGCTGCTCGCCGACGAGCCGACCGGCAACCTCGACACCCAGATGGCGCGCGGCGTGATGGAGCTGCTCGAGGAGATCAACGCCCAGGGCACCACCATCCTGATGGTCACCCACGACCCCGAACTGGCCGTGCGCGCCCAGCGCAACGTGCACATCATCGACGGCCAGGTCTCGGACCTGGTGCGCAAGGCGCCGACGCTGTTCGACGCCAAGGCCGGCGCCGCCAACCACGTCGCTTAAGGAGCGGGGCATGTTCAAATATTACTTCCTGCTCGGCGTGCGCAGCCTGCGCCGCAACCCGGCGCTGACCGCCCTGATGGTGCTGACCCTGGCCATCGGCGTGGCCGCCAGCGTCTCGACCCTGACCATCCTGCACGTGATGTCGGGCGACCCGATCCCGGGCAAGAGCGACAAGATCTTCATACCGACCATGGACATCGGACCGCTCGAGGGCTATGTGCCGTCCGAGCGCGATGCCGACGACCAGCTCACCTACATCGACGCCATGAACCTGCTCAGGAGCGACCAGGGCGTGCGCAAGACGGGCCTGTTCGGCACCACCTACGCGCTCGAAGCCGGGCGCGCCGACCTCGGCATGCTCTCGGTCGAGGGCCTGGCCCCGAGCCGCGACTTCTTCGCCATGTTCGGCGTGCCGTTCAAGTACGGCCAGCCATGGAGCGAGGACGACGACAAGAAGGGCGCCGACGTGGTCGTGCTCAGCCGCGCCCTGTCCGAAAAATTGTTCGGCGAGGCCGACCCGGTCGGCAAGCGCATCAACCTCGAGGGCCTGCCGCACCAGATCGTCGGGGTCATGGACAAGTGGCGCATGGTGCCCAAGTTCTACCGCCTGATCGGCGGGCCCGGCGCCTTCGGCGTCCAGGAGGAATTCATGGTGCCGCTGTCGACCGCGATCCGCAACAAGTCGGGCCACTCGGGCAGCATGAGCTGCAGCGCGCGCCGCGCGCCCGGCTACCAGGGCCTGCTCGACTCCGAATGCACCTGGATCCAGTTCTACTTCGAGATGAACGCGGCCGGCGAGCGCGCCGCGCTGCAGAACTACATCGACAACTACAGCGCCGAGCAGCGCAAGCTGGGCCGCATGAAGCGCAACGCGCCCAACAAGCTATACAACGTGATGGAGTGGCTCGAGCGCCAGAAGGTGGTCGGCAACGACAACCGGCTCTCGGTCTGGCTCGCGTTCGGCTTCCTGCTGCTTTGCCTGGTCAACACGATCGGCCTGCTGCTGGCCAAATTCTCGGTGCGGGCGGCCGAGGTGGGCATCCGGCGCGCGCTGGGCGCCTCGCGCAGGGAGATCTTCCAGCAGTTCCTGATCGAGACCGGCGTGGTCGGCCTGGCCGGCGGCGTGCTCGGCCTGCTGCTCGCCTTCGGCGCGCTGGCCCTGATCCGCACCCAGTCCGACGACCTGGCCACGGTGGCGCACATGGACTGGACCATGCTGGGCGCGACCTTCGGCCTGTCGCTGCTGGCCGCCGTGCTGGCCGGGCTGCTGCCGACCTGGCGCGCGTGCCAGGTCACGCCGGCCATCCAACTTAAATCGCAGTAACCGAACCGAGAGAACCTCCATGGAAATCCGTCCCATCCTCTCTGCGCTGTTGCGCAGCAAAACCGGCGCCATCCTGGTCGCGCTCCAGGTCGCGATCAGCCTGGGCATCCTGGCCAACGCCCTGCACATCGTCAACGTGCGCCAAGGCGTGGCCAGCCGCCCCAGCGGCCTGGCCGACGAGGGCAGCCTGTTCACGATCTCGGTGCAGCACCTCAAGCGGGGCAGCCACGAAGAACAGGTCGCAAGCCAGCGCGGCGCGACCGCGGCCCTGCGCGCGGTCGGCGGCGTGACCTCGGCCGCCTTCGTCAACCAGGTCCCGATGTCGCAGTCGGGCAGCACCAGCAGCGTGGCCGCCGACTCGAAGCAGGACGCGCCGACCTGGCCGGCCTCGGTCTACTACTCGGCCGATTCGATGATCCAGACCTGGGGCCTGAAGCTGGTCGAGGGGCGCGACTTCAGCCCCGCCGACGTGGTAGTCAAGGACGCCACCGCCGACCGGGTGCCGCCGCGGCAGGTCATCGTCACCCAGGCGCTGGCCAAAAAAACATGGCCCGACGCCACCTCCGTGATCGGCAAGACCCTGTACTTCGGGACCGGCACCGAGGCCGAGGGCGCGCAGGTGGTCGGCGTGGTCGAGCGCCTGCAGACGCAGGGCGCGCAGGTCAGCGAAAGGGGCCTGTATTCGGTCATCCTGCCGGCGCTGGTGACCAACGACTACAGCATCAACTACGCGGTGCGCGCCGAGAAGGGCCAACGCGAGCGCGTCATGAAGGAGGCCGAGGCGGCCCTGCGCAAGCAGTCGGCCACCCCGGTGCTGCTGCGGATGCAGTCCATCGACGAGGTGCGCAAGCAGCGCTACCGCTCCGACATGGCGCTGTCGTGGATGCTCGTCACGGTCAGCGCGCTGCTGCTCCTGATCACCGCCAGCGGCATCGTCGGCATGGCCAGCCTGTGGGTGCAGCAGCGGCGCAAGCAGATCGGCGTGCGGCGCGCGCTGGGCGCGCGCCGGGTCGACATCCTGCGCTACTTCCTGACCGAGAACTTCATGATCACCAGCGCCGGCATCGGCGCCGGCGTGCTGTTCGCGGTGGGACTGAACTCGCTGCTCGTGTCCAAGCTCGAGATGGCGCGCCTGCCGCTGGGCTACCTGGGCGCGGGCGCCGCCCTGTTCTGGCTGCTCGGCTTGCTCGCGGTGTACGGCCCGGCATGGCGCGCGGCGAGCATATCGCCGGCCACGGCCACGCGCAGCGCCTGACGTTGTGGAAGTCGCGCAGGCGATACTGGGCGGCAACGCCCAAAGTCAGGGATGCCGTCTCGAAATCTTCCGCTATCGGGGGTGCCACAGGCGCTTGTCGTGGCGCGCGGCGCGGCTCGCCCTTTCGCGACACCCGCCTCCGCGAGGGCGAGGTGGTTTTAGATTTGTGACGATGCTATGCTTGCGGCCATGCCTACTGTACTGATCATTGACGACAACGCCGCGGTCGCGATCGCGCTCGAAGTCCTGTTCTCCCTGCACGACATCGACGCGCTGCGCGCGGCCTCGCCCGAAGAGGGGCTGGCGCTGCTCGCGCGCACCGAGGTCGACCTGGTGATCCAGGACATGAACTTCAGCGCCGACACCACCTCGGGGGCCGAGGGGGTCGCGCTGTTCCGCGAGATCCGCCGGCGCCATCCCGACCTGCCCGTCATCTTGCTGACCGCGTGGACCCACCTCGACGCCGCCGTCGAGCTGATCCGCTCGGGCGCGGCCGACTACCTGTCCAAACCGTGGAACGACGACCGCCTGCTCGCGAGCGTGGCCAACCTGGTCGAACTGGGCCAGGCCAACCGCGCGCTGGCCCGGCGCGCCGCGCGCGAGCGGCGCGAACGGCGCGAGCTCGAAACCGGCTTCGACCTGCGCGGCCTGGTGTGGCGCGACCCGGCCACCGAACGCGTCCTGCAGCTGGCCTGCCAGGTCGCGCGCGCCGACGTGCCGGTCCTGATCAGCGGTCCCAACGGCACCGGCAAGGAGCGCATCGCAGAGATCATCCAGGCCAATTCGGCGGTGCGCGACGGCCCCTTCGTGGTGCTCAACTGCGGCGCGCTGCCGTCCGAGCTGATCGAGGCCGAACTGTTCGGGGCGGAGGCCGGCGCCTACACCGGCGCCTCGCGCGCGCGCGAGGGCAAGTTCGAGGCGGCCGACGGCGGCACCCTGTTCCTCGACGAGATCGGCAACCTGCCGCTGGCCGGCCAGATGAAACTGCTGCGGGTGCTCGAGACGGGGCGCTTCGAGCGGCTCGGCTCGAACCGCGAACGGCAGGTGCGGGTGCGCGTGATCAGCGCCACCAACGCCGACCTGGGCGCGATGATGCGCGCCGGGACCTTCCGCGAGGACCTGTTCTACCGCCTCAACGTGATCGAACTGCGGCTCCCCTCCCTGGCGGCGCGCCCGGCCGACATCCTGCCGCTCGCCGCCAGCTTCCTGGGCAAGGGCAAGAGCCTGGGCGGCTCGGCCGAGGGCGCGCTGCTGGCACACGGCTGGCCGGGCAATGTGCGCGAGCTCAAGAACGTGATGGCGCGCGCCAACCTGCTCGCCGCGGGCGACCTGATCACGGCGGCCGACCTCGGGCTGCCGCCGGGCCCCGCGCCCGCCGCCGAGGCCGAACCGGACCGCGACGCCATCGGCCAGGCGCTCTCGCGCGCCAACGGCGTGATCGCGCAGGCCGCCGCCGACCTGGGCCTGTCGCGCCAGGCGCTGTACCGGCGCATGGAGCGGCTCAGGATCGAACGCGCGTGAGCGGCGCCGAGCCCGGGATGCCGGCGCCGGCGCCGGCACCCGCGGCCGCGCTGGCCCGGGGCATGCGCCTGTCGCTGGTGACGCGCTGCATGGCGCTGGTGGGCACCCTGCTCGCGCTCGGCGTGCTCGCCGCGCTCGCGCTGCACATGCTGCTGCCGGACCGGCCGCTGCTGGTGTTCGGCTTGTGCATGGCGGCCATGCTGCCGCTGGCGTACCTCGCGGTCGCGGCCCGGGTGCGGCCGGTGCTGTCGATGTTCCGCGCGCTCGAGGGCACGGTCGCGAGCTACCGCGACGCCGATTTCTCGTTCGGCCTGCACTGGCCCCACAACGACGAACTGTCCGACCTCGTGGCCGGCCACAACGCGCTGGGCAATGTGCTGCGCGAGCAGCGCATTGGGCTGGTGCAGCGCGAACTGCTGCTCGACACCATGGTACAGAACACGCCGGTGGCGATGCTCCTGGTGGCCGGCGGCGGCGCCATCGTGTACGCCAACGTGGCCGCGCGCCAGTTGCTGGGCGCGGGACGCAAGCTCGAGGGCCACCCCCTGGACGCGATCATCGACAGCACCGCGCCGGCGCTGGGCGAGGCGCTCGCCCGCGGCGGCGACGGCTTGTTCACCACCGGCGACGGCGACGACGAGGAGGTCTACCACCTGGCGCGGCGCAGCTTCACGCTCAACGGGCGCAAGCACGAGCTGCTGCTGCTGCGCCAGCTCACCTTGGAGATGCGGCGCCAGGAGGTGCAGACCTGGAAAAAGGTGATCCGCGTGATCAGCCACGAACTGAACAACTCGCTCGCCCCGCTCACCTCGCTGGCGCACTCGGGCGCCGAGTTGGTGCGGCGCGGCCAGACCGAGCGCCTGCCGCAGATCCTCGCGACGATCGAGGAGCGCACCCGCCATTTGGAGACCTTCATCCTCGGCTACGCGCGCTTCGCCAAGCTGCCCTCGCCGCGGCTCGAGGCCTGCGCTTGGGACGAGTTCGCCGCGCGGCTGGCCGACCAGGTGCCGTTCTCGGTCGACGGCGCGCTGCCGGCCGACCCGGCCCACGTCGATCCCGCCCAGCTCGAGCATGCCATGCTGAACCTGCTCAAAAACGCGCACGAGTCGGGCTCGCCGCCGGGGCAGGTGCAACTGCGCGTCAAGAGCGCGCTGGGCATGCTGCGCATCGACGTGCTCGACCGCGGCCAGGGCATGAACGAGGCGGTGCTGACCAACGCGCTGGTGCCGTTCTACTCGACCAAGCGCAGCGGCACCGGCCTGGGCCTGGCGCTCGCGCGCGAGATCGCCGAGGCCCACGGCGGGCGCATCACGCTGGCCAACCGCGACGGCGGCGGGCTGGTGGTGAGCCTGATCCTGCCGGCACCCGGACGCTAGGAGCGTGTCGGACTTAGGGAGTCGAAGCGAAAAAAGTGCTGGACGAGGACAGATTTTGATGATTTCGCATAGCCAATAGCGAGCTATTGGCCGAGAAAGCGGCGAAATATGGACCGTCCAGCACTTTTTGCAGCCGACGATCCTAAGTCCGACAGCCTCCTAGGGCAGCTCTTCAGGGACCGTGTCGATTCGCCCCGAGCCGCCCGGCAGCGCGCCGCCGCCGATCACGGCGGCCCAAAAATCGTCGGCGATCGCGGCGGCCATGAAATCCTCGCCGCAGCGGCTGAGATGGTTCAGGTCTTTGAATATCAGGCAATCCTTGTTCCACAAGGAATATTCACTGGACGCAAACGCGTCGACCAGGGAAAAATACTCGACGCCGGATGTCCGGCTGCCCCGGGCTATCGCGCGGTCCAACTCCTTGAAGGCGGCCAGGCTGATACCGTTCATTTTTGCCTGACGAAACAGTATCTCACGTGACGACACCTGCGCCTCGGCCCACGGGCCGACCCAGACGAATCTGAGCGGGACCCCGTCCCGGCCCAGGTAGCCGAAGACCTTGTCGATCTGGCCGACGTTTATGCGTAGCGGGGTGCGCCCGTTGAATTTTTCGGGTGGAAAGGCATCACCCTTTTCGTTGTGCAACATCGAGTTTCCCGTTTGATGGTAGACGGCCACCTTGACCTCCATCGCATGCCGGCGCAGGAAGCCGCGCAATTCGCCGAATTTGCAAAAACTTTTATCGGTGTCGATCCGGCAGTACCCTTGGGACACGCCGACGACAAACGGGGACACGCGCGCCTTCGCCATGACGTTGTAGAGATTCATCGCGTGCGAATCGCCGAAAACGAGGACGGCCTTGCCGTAGCGTTTGGCGCAGGCGCCGAACCTGCGCTCCAACTCGGGCGTCATGGTGCGCCCCCAGAACCGGCAATCGCCGTCGTCGAACATGAAGTCGTACATGTCATAGGCAGTGTGCGCCGCGATCAGCTGCGCCCTGCCTTTTTGCTGTTCCGACAGGGTGTCGTAATAGTGGCCTTTGTATCCGTCCTGGAAATTCCAATAGGATCCGACCAGGATGAAGAATGCACTGCCCGCAAGGCTGTACCCGACTATCCGCCTGCGCCCGAAGCGCCGCCTGTCGCGGAACGGCGCCTCGACGAAGCGCCAGGTCAGATAGCCGAGCGCCACCGACGCGGCGATCAGGACGCCCGAAACGGTGGTGTCCAGCTCGCTTAGATAACGGTGTTTGGCGAACGCGAGCAATGGCTGGTGCCACAAGTAGGTGCTGTAGCTGATCAACCCTACGCCGACGAGCAACTGGCTGCCCAACAACCGGCCGACCAATGTTTGTGGCCCGGCAAATAGTAAGATGAGCACGCTGCCCACGGTCGGAACCAGCGCGTACAGGCCGGGGAATGGCGTTTGCTTGTCGAACGCGAGGACGGCGAAGACGATGAGCAGCAACCCGAGCAGCCCCCCAAGCTGGCCCAGCCAGGCATGCGGCTCACGGCCGCCGGCTTTCAGATGGAAGGCGGCGAACGCGCCAAGCAGCAATTCCCAGCCGCGCATAGGCAACAGGAAAAAGGCGGCCCCCGGCCGATTCATCGCGGCCCACTGCGCCAGTGCCAGGCTGGCCACGGCCACGAGCGCAAGCATGAGCAGGGTGCGCCGGCGTCCCGAACCCCACGCCAGCATCAGAAAGACGGGGAAGATTAGATAAAACTGCTCTTCCACCGCCAGGCTCCAGGTGTGCAACAAGGGCGCCAGTTCGGCGGCAGTGGCGAAATACCCCCCTGCCTGCCAGAACAGGAAATTCGACCCGAAGCCCGACACCGCGATCAGGCTTTGCGCGAAACTTTTCAGATCGGCCGGCATCAAGCTCACCCACGCGAGCCCAAGGCAGGAGAACATGACGATGTACAAGGCGGGAAGTATGCGCCGCGCCCGGCGCTCATAAAAATCGGCGAGCGAAAACGCGCCCTTCTCCATGTCCGAGATGATGATCGTCGTGATCAGGTAGCCGCTGATGACAAAGAAGATATCGACGCCCACGAAGCCGCCGGAAAACGTTTGGAATCCCGCATGAAAAAAAACCACGGGCAAAACGGCGAGGGCACGCAAGCCGTCTATTTCTCTTCTATAGTCCATCCGCTTCAGACTTTTCTTGCTGGAAATGGTTCATTCTATCAGCCCGGATCCGGTGCTTGCCCTTTGATGGAACGGCGGCCCCGGCGCAAATATTGATGAGCGCGTTATGTCGGACAATACCGCTCTGATGATCGTCATTCAACCCCTTAAAACCGCCGTCCGCCGCACCGGCCAGGGAATAGGCTTGCCGGTTCCGGGACGTCGCTCTATTGTCGAGCCTACAACTCAACGCACGGAAAGATAGATATGACATTCGGATCGACGACGCAGGCCGGCCTTGCCCAGCAACAGCATGGCGCCACCACGACATCGGCGCGGCGCCGTTCGCTGCAGGATTTCGCGGGGACCGCCCTCAAGGCCGCGGCCGCTTTCTGGCTCGCCGTGACCGCCATCGGCCAACTGATTTTTGTCGTGTATATCGTGGCGCTGTATGGCCGCTCCACGGTGCAGGGCAACTTCGCGGCCTGGAACAAGGTCATGCCGCACGGTTATGTTCCTGGCGATTCAATCGGCAACGCCGCCCTCGCGGGCCACATGCTGTTGGCCGCCATCATCATGCTCGGCGGGCTGCTCCAACTGGTTCCCCAACTGCGCACCCGGGCGCCGGCCTTCCACCGCTGGAACGGACGGGTCTATCTGCTGAGCGCCGTCGCCGCCAGTCTCACGGGGCTGTACATGGTGTGGTTCCGGGGGGCTGCCGGCGACCTGATGCAGCACCTCGGGATCAGCTTCAACGCGCTGCTCGTGGTCGTCTGCGGCGCCATGGCGCTGCGCCATGCGCTCGCCCGCAAATTCGCACTGCACCGCCGCTGGGCGCTGCGCCTGTTCCTCGTCGTCAGCGGCGTCTGGTTCTTCCGGGTCGGCCTGATGTTCTGGATTGTCGTCAACGGCGGCCCGGCCGGTTTCGACCCTGAGACATTCCGCGGCCCCTTCCTGTCCTTCCTGTCGTTTGCGCAAACCCTGTTGCCGCTTGCCGTGCTCGAGCTCTATCTGCGCGCGCAGGACCGCGCCGGCGCCGGCGGCAAAATCGCGATGGCGGCGGGCCTGTTGGCGCTGACCCTGGCCATGGGCGTGGGCATCGGCGTGGCGACCATGGGCTTGTGGTTGCCGCACATTTAGACCCGGATGTACTTGGCGACGGCCTACGGCCTCACTTGCCTGCGACGGCCAACAATGCCTTGGGGTTTGCCGCGGCGATCGCGAGCAAGGTGCGCGCGGCGCCGCTCGGGCGCTTGCGCCCCTGCTCCCAGCCCTGCAAGGTGCGCACGGAGACGCCTAAAAGGGCCGCAAACTGGGACTGCGACAGCCCGGTCTTGAGCCGCGCCTCAACGACCAGTGACGCAACGACCGGTGATGCTGCGACTGCCACCTGGCCGGCTTTCATTTCGCGCACCGACTGCAGCAACTCGGCTGCAAGGTCGCGTGTCGCCTCGTAGGCGTCCAGCTCGGACTTGCCAAGAGGTTTATTTTTCAAGGGCACGCCGATTTTCCTTCAATTTTTGACCGCTGGGGTTGAAAGTCCTTAATTTCGCAGTTTTCGACGGCGGTGGGCATGCGGCGAATGTCCCCCCCGGAAGTAGGCTTGTCCATCGTCCTGCGAACCCTTCGCGCAGCGGCGGACTGGTAAGATGGGCGCCTGCACAGTCCATCCCCTTTCTCCCATGCCCCGCAAACCCTCCCCCCCGTCGACCGGGGCCGGCCGCTTCGAGCAGCCCGGACATCCGCCCGCCACGATCACCGAGTTCCGCGGCGTGCGCTTCATGCACCTGGGCACCTCGTGGGTCCAGGGCGCGATGCGCATCGACAAGCCCGACGCCATCGAACTCGACTACATCCGCATGATGATGATGTGGCTGCTGTTCATCGAGCGCCCCGGGCACGTCGTCCAGCTCGGCCTCGGCAGCGCGGCGCTGACCAAGTTCTGCTACCACCGCCTGCCCGGCGCGCGCGTGACCGCGGTCGAACTGAACCCGAACGTGATCGCGATCTGCCGCGCCCTGTTCGCGCTGCCGCCCGACGACGAGCGGCTCGCGGTGCGCGAGATGGACGCGCTCGACTTCGTGCTCGACCAGGCCAACCACAACAGCGTCGACGTGCTGCAGGTCGACCTGTACGACGAACAGGCGCGCGGGCCCGTGCTCGACACGCCCGAGTTCTACCAGGGCTGCCTCGACTGCCTGACCGCGGACGGCGTGATGACGACCAATGTGTTCGGCGATTTTTCCAACTACGACAAGAACCTGCGGGCCATGGAGGCCGTGTTCGACGCCGTCGTCTGGCTGCCCGAGGTGCACGACGCCAATATCGTCGTGATCGCCTTTAAAAGAGCGCCGCAGATCGATTTCAGCGTGCTCCACAGACGCGCCGCCGAGATCAAGGGCGCCCTCAACCTGCCCGCCAAAGGCTGGGTCACCGGCCTCAAATCGTGGATGCACGACCACCAATAACGCTGAAAAGAAATTTTAACCAACCGGCAATGTTACCAGCCTTTCCCATGTGCCAATTTGATAAATATTCAATATTTCTTTTTGGAATGTAAAACGCAACACATCCGCAAACCGCGTTAGGCGCTCCCGTTTCCCTCCTGCAATATTTTTGCCACTTCGCGCGCTCCCCACAATGGCACGCCCCGAAAGTTCAGGCCGCCCCACCGGGCGCGCCACGACAAACCGCAAAAAAAACAGAGGGATGACATGAACCACACCAAGGGCAAACGCACTCTGAACCGCACCCTGCTGGCCTCGGCCATGATGCTCGCGCTGCAACAGGCCTACGCGCAGGCGCAGGCCGCCGCCGCGCCCGCCGCCGAGCCGACCCAGACGGTGGTCGTGCTCGGATCGCGCTCGAGCGCCAAGACCGCGCTCGACACCGCCGTCCCGGTCGGCCTGATCAGCGCCAATGACCTGGCCGGCGCCGGCCCGCTGGAACTGGGCAAGCTGCTGCAGACGCTCGACCCCTCGTTCAACTTCTCGTCCACCTTCATCAGCGACGGCACCGACATCATCCGCCCCGGCACCCTGCGCGGACTCGGCCCCGACCAGCTGCTGGTGCTGGTCAATGGCAAGCGCCGCCACCAGCAGGCGTTGGTGAACGTGCAGCAAACCATCGGGCGCGGCTCGGCCGGCACCGACATCAACGCCATTGCGCTGTCGGCGATCCAGCACATCGAGGTGCTGCGCGACGGCGCCGCCGCCCAGTACGGCTCCGACGCGATCGCCGGCGTGATCAACATCGTGCTCAAGTCCCAGGTCAAGGAGACCCAGATCAGCAGCACCGTCGGCACCACCGCCGAGGGCGACGGCGACCTGGTCTCGGGCAGCGCCAACACCGGCGTGCGGCTCGGCGAGCGCGGCTTTTTGAACCTGTCGGTCGAGGCGCGCCGCCGCGGCGAGACCAACCGCGCCGGGCCCGACACACTGCGCGTCGATCCGCCGCGCGTGACCCAGCGCATCGGCGACAGCCTCGCCAAGGACGCCTTCGTGTGGTTCAACGCCGCCATCCCGGCCGGTCCGGACGGCGAGCTGTACGCCTTCGGCGGCGCCTCCAGGCGCACCGGCGACTCGGCCGGCTTCTTCCGCTCGGCCGGCGACGGCCGCACCGTTCCGGCGGTCTACCCGAACGGCTTTTTGCCGAACATCATGACCACCGTCAAGGACGCCTCGTTCGCCGTCGGCTTCAAGCGCGAGCTGTCCAACGACTGGCGGATGGATTTGAGCGTCAACCACGGCCGCAGCGAACTCGGATTCCGCGAGCGCAATTCGATCAACGTGAGCTACTGGTACGAGCCGAAGCCGGGCGGTGGCATCCACGCCGAATCGCCGCTCGAGGCCGACACCGGCAAGCTCAAGTTCAACCAAACCACCTTCAACGCCGACATCAATGGTCCGATGAGCCTCGGCGGCAAGCGCTTCGCCGTCGCCGCCGGCTTCGAGTACCGCGCCGACAACTACCAGATCGTCGCCGGCGCCCCGGTCTCGTGCCAGTACGGGCGCACCAACAACCCGGCGATCGTGATCCGCGACCAGGTCGGCGGCGCAGCGGCGTCGGGCATGCAGGGCTTTCCCGGCTACACCCCGGGCACGGCGGTCGACGACGGGCGCCACAACGTCGCCCTCTACCTCGACGTCGAGCACAACCTGACCGACAAGCTGTTCGCCGCCGCCGCCGTGCGCTACGAGAACTACTCGGACTTCGGCGCCACCACCACCGGCAAGCTGAGCCTGCGCTACGACCCGTCGCCAACGCTCGGCCTGCGTGCCAGCGCCTCGACGGGCTTCCGCGCGCCGAGCGTGCAGCAGCGCTTCTACAGCTCGGTGTCGACCAACCTCAACGCGGCCGGCGAACTGACCGACACCCTGACCGCGCGCGAAGGCAGCGCCATCACGCGCGCCTTCGGCATCGCCCCGCTCAAGGAGGAAACCTCGAAGAGCGCCAGCGTCGGCATGCTCGTGCGCTTGAAGAAAAACTTCTCGGTCACGGGCGACCTGTACCGCATCGACATCGACGACCGCATCGTGTTCTCGAGCGCCATCTCGCCGAGCACCCCGGCGATCGCGGCCATCCTCAACCCGCTCAAGGCCGGCCAGGCGCAGTTCTTCACCAACGCGGTCAGCACCTCGACCACCGGCCTCGACATCGTGGCCGAGCACACCACCAGGCTCGCGGGCTCGACCCTGGTGCTGTCGGGCCAGCTCGGCTTCAATGAGACCGAGGTCACCGGGCGCCACTCGCAGTCGAGCGTGCTGACGGGCGAACAACTGTTCGACCGCTCGCAGGTGACCCTGCTCGAGCGCGGCCAGCCGCGCCGCCACCACGTGGTCGCGGCCGACTACACGGTTGGCGCCTGGAACGTGAACACGCGCGCCAACTACTACGGCGCGGTGCAGGGCGAGGGCTTCACGGCGCCGTTCATCCAGACCTGGGAATCGAAATGGCTGGTCGACATGTCGCTGCGCTACGCGCTCACCAAGCGCATCAGCGTCGCGCTCGGCGCCAACAATGTGTTCGACACCTACCCGACCGAGTGGGACAAGACGCGCGCCGCGCCGTTCCCGCAACTGGGCTTCACCCACTGCTGGGAAACCTGCCCGATCGGCGTGAACGGGCGCCAGGTGTATGCACGCCTGGACGTGGCGTTCTAAGCTTTCTACGCGTTCTAGGCTTTCTACTTAGTTTCGCAACAATAAAGGCGAATGGAGCAGCCCGCGGCAACCAGTCCGCTTTTCTGATGTCTTAGTGATAAAAAAAGCAACGAAAGAATGGACAGATGCCCCTCCCGCGTGTTTGAATCTGGTTCTACTGCGCAAACGCGCAGCGTGCGCGCACACAATGCGCGCCACGTTGATCAATCGAACCGGCAACCGGTCAAACAGGAGTACGCATGCGTCTTAAACCACTAGTCCTCACGCTCGCCCTTTCCCTCGGCTTTACCATGCCAGCGCTGGCGGCCGACGCCGCCGCGCCGGCCGCCGCCGTCAAAGCCGCCAAGCTGAGCACCGTCGAAGGCATCACCGAATACACGCTGCCGAACGGCCTGCGCGTGCTGCTCGCGCCGGACTCCTCCAAGCCGACCACGACCGTCAACATCACCTACCTGGTCGGCAGCCGCCACGAGAACTACGGCGAGACCGGCATGGCCCACCTGCTCGAGCACATGGTGTTCAAGGGCACCGCGACCAGCGGCAACCTGATGGAGGCGATGGGCAAGCGCGGCATGGACTTCAACGGCACCACCTTCATGGACCGCACCAACTACTACGAGACGTTCCCGGCGACCGACGCCAACCTCGAGTGGGCGCTGGCGATGGAAGCGGACCGCATGGTCAACAGCACCATCCTGCGCTCGGAACTGGAGAAGGAATTCTCGGTAGTGCGCAACGAGATGGAAAGCGGCGAGAACAATCCGCACCTGGTGCTGTGGAAGCAGATGACCGCGGTCACCTACGACTGGCACAACTACGGCAAGAGCACGATCGGCGCGCGCGCCGACGTCGAGAACGTCAAGATCGAGAACCTGCAGAACTTCTACCGCAAGTACTACCAGCCCGACAACGCGGTGCTGGTAGTGGCCGGCAAGTTCGACCCGGCCAAGACGCTGGCCCTGATCGAGAAAAATTTCGGCGCGATCGCGCGCCCCACGCGCGTGCTGAGCCCGACCTACACGGCCGACGCCGCGCGCGACGGCGCGCGCGAGCTGACGGTCAAGCGCATCGGCGACAAGACCCTGGCCGCGGTGCTGTACCCGACCGCGTCCGGCTCGCACGCCGACTCGACCGCCATCGCCTTGCTCGGCGAGGTGCTGGCCAGCAGCCCGAACGGCCGCCTGCACAAATCCATGGTCGAGGGCAAAAAGGCCGTCGGCGTGAGCAACTGGGCGCTCGCCCTGGCCGAGCCGGGCTACATCGTGTTCTGGTCCGAGCTGTCGAAGACCCAGTCGGTCGACGAGGCGCGCAAGCTCATGCTCGAGCACATCGAGGGCATGAAGAAGCGTCCGGTAACCGCCGAAGAGCTCGGCCGCGCCAAGGCCAGCCTGCTCAACGACATCGACAAGACCATCAACAACCCGCAGGCGCTGGGCACCGAACTGTCGGAGTCGATCGCGATGGGCGACTGGCGCCTGTTCTTCCTGAACCGCGACCGCATCGAGGCGATGACGCTGGCCGACGTCCAGAAGGCGGCCGAGAACTATTTCAAGGAAACCAACCGGACCTTCGGCCGCTTCCTGCCGATGAAGGAATCGGACCGCACCGTCACCCCGGCCACGCCGGACGTGGCCAAGCTGCTCGCCAACTACACGGGCCAGGCCGCCGTGGCCGAGGGCGAGGCGTTCGACGTGAGCCCGCTCAACATCGAAAAGCGCACCAGCCGCGTGACCCTGCCGAACGGCCTGAAGCTGGCGTTTCTGCCCAAAAAGACCCGCGCCGCGACCGTCAACGGCCAGTTCGACCTTGAAGTGGGCGACGAGAAGACCTTGTTCGGCCAGTCCGCCATCGCCGACCTGACCGCCGACATGCTCATGCGCGGCGCCGGCAAGATGAGCCGCTCCGAGATCACCACCCGCCTCGACGCGATCAAGACCAAGCTCTCGATCAGCGGCAAGGGTTCGGGCGTGAGCGTGCGCTTCCAGACCTCGCGCGCCAAGCTGCCCGAAGTGCTGACCATGATCGGCGACCTGCTGCGCAGCCCGACCTTCCCGGCCACCGAGTTCGAACAACTGCGCGCCGAGAACCTGACCGCGATCGACGGCAGCCGCAACGACCCGCAAGCGGTCGGCGTGCGCATGGTGCAGACGGAGCTGAACCAGTTCAAGAAGGGCGACATCCGCTACGTTGGCAGCGTCGACGAGGCGATCGCCAGCTACAAGGAGGCGACCCTGGCCGATGCCAAGCGCTTCCACCAGACCATGTACGGCACCAACAACGGCAAATTCGCGTTGGTCGGCGACTTCGACGCGGCCCAGGTCGAGGCGCAGCTCAAGGACTTGTTCGGCAACTGGAACAGCAAGAACAAGTTTGTCCGCCTGGCCGAGCCGATGCCGACACCGAAGCCGAACGCGCGCCAGGTCGAGACCCCGGAGAAGGCCAACGCCTTCTACATGGCCGCGCTGCCGATCAAGCTCAAGGACATCGACCCGGATTATGCGACCGCGCTGCTGGTCAACGAGGTGATCGGTGGCGGCACACAGTCGCGCCTGTTCGCCCGCCTGCGCCAGAAGGACGGCATCAGCTACGGCGCCGGCAGCTTCATGCAGGCATCGAGCTTCGAACAAAACGGCTCGCTCGGGATGTACGCGATCTACGCGCCGGAGAACCTCGAGCGCGTCAAGCTCGGCATCAAGGAAGAGCTCGAGCGTTATGTCCGCGACGGCATGACCGCGACCGAGCTCGACGAGGCCAAGAAGGGCCAGATGCAGCAGCGCCAGACCAGCCGCGCGCAGGATGGCGGCTTGGCCGCCGGCCATGTCAACCACCTCAAGTCGGGCCGCACCTTCGCGCGCACCGCCGAAACGGACGCTCAGATCATGGCTGTCACGCTCGAGCAGGCCAACGCCGCGATCAGGAAGTACATCGAGCCTGGCAAGTTCCTGCACGTGTACGCGGGCGACTTCGCCAGCGCGGCCAAGAAGGCCGCGCCGGCTCCGGCGGCGGCGCCGGCAGCACCGGCACCGACCGGCGCCAAGTAAGCGCTGCAAGAGCCAGTGAAAACGGCCCGATTCGTCGGGCCGTTTTTTTGTCACCAACACGTCATCCCCGCTAAGGCGCACTGCCGTCCGGAACAAATAACTTGACTTCCAGCTGATGCCAAATCGGTCCAGGAAGCCTCGAAAATCGTGAAATCGAATTTACAACCACAAGGATAAACGTCATCCCCGCGAAGGCGGGGCCCCATACACAGCATGCCCCTACGCGAAGCCGCCCCCTTCAGGCCAGCGGCATCACAGCCATTCAGAACCTATCACTTGATCTCCCCCTCCATCACCTTGGCACTGGTCTCAAGCCCCTTCACGAAGGCCGCATCCGGATACTGACTGCGCATCGCGGCCACCAGCTCCGCCGTGCAAAACTGGGGACAGACCCCTGTTTCGTGGAAATATGGCCTTTCGGGGTCAGATAGCGTCTTGATTTGGGCGGGCACGGCCCTCCCCTGTGTCAATCTAGTTGTCGCAATGATCGACATCGATGCGATACACTCGAGGGTTGCTGCGTCATATCGACGCCAATCACACGTCAATACGGCCATCGATGAAACCAAATTTTCTTGCCTGCGTAATGCCCTTGTTCCTGCTTGGCGCAGCACCTGCTGCCCATGCCGACGTCGACTATCAGCTGCGCGTTTCCGACGCCGCCCAGCATCTGGCCGAAGTGCGCGCCACCTTACCCGCAGTTGCCGGCAATACGCTCGATGTGCAGATGCCAAACTGGCGCACTGGCCGCTACCAGATCGTCAACTCCGCCAACGGCGTCGCCAGTTCAAGGCGGTCAACGCCAAGGGCCAAGCGCTCGCCGTCAGCAAGACCGACAAGGGAACCTGGCAAGTGGCCACACGCCCTGGCGACGCCGTCACCGTCAGCTACGAGGTGTATGCCAATGCCTTGGGCGAACGCACCCGCCATATTGACGACACCCATGCGTATCTCGATGCCAGCGGCGTGTTCGTGTATGCCGCCCCGTTCCGTGCCGAACCTGTCAAGGTCAAACTCGATGTGCCAGCCGGCTGGAAGTCCCGCTCCGGCATGGAGCCGGGCGACTGCGGCCACTGCTTCGTCGCGCCGAACTACGATATCCTGATCGACTCGCCGATCGAATCGGGCATCCACGAGTTCCACAGCACCACGGTTGACGGGCGCGAGATTGAAGTGGCGATCTGGGGCCGCGGCGATTACGACGCCAAGAAGATGACCGAGGACCTGAAGAAGATCGTCGTTGAAACCGGCAAACTGTATAACAACCAGTGGCCGTTCAAGCGCTATCTGTTCATCGTGCATGCGACCGACGGGGTTGGCGGCGCAACCGAACACATTAATTCCACCGTGATCCAGAGGCCACGCTGGAGCTTTGCCACGCGCAAGGACTACCTCGGTTTCCTGCGTACAGCGGCGCATGAGTTCTACCATACCTGGAACGTGAAGGCCTACCGCCCCAAGGAAATGGTGCCCTACAATTACCAAAATGAGAACTACAACCCGCTGCTGTGGATTGCCGAGGGCCATACCTCGTATTTCGATGAGCTGATCGTGCTGCGCGCCGGACTGCAAAAGCGCGAAGAATTCATGGCCGAGTATGCGAAGCTGATCGACGACTACCGCCACCAGCCGGGCCGCTTCCAACAAAGCGCCAGTGAATCGAGTTTCGATGAATGGATTTCGGTCGGCGGCGAGCGAGCGCGCAATGCCTCGGTCAATATTTACACCAAAGGCCAGATTCTGGGCCTGATGATGGACATCGAACTGCGCCGCCAGACCAAGGGCGGCAAGGGTCTGGAAGACATGCACCGTGTTCTGTACCAGCAGCACTCCGTCGCCATGGGCGGGTACGACCCCAAAGCGGTGCGCGCTGCGCTGCACCAGGTCAGCGGCCAGGACTGGAGCGATTGGTGGTCCAGGTATGTGGATGGCACCGCGGAAGTGCCGATCGACGCCTTGCTCGACACCGTTGGACTGCATGTCATGATCGACGTGCCGAAAGAAGAAGAACGCAAGGAACATTGGTGGGCCGGCTGGCGCATGAAAGAAGGCAGCGATCCGGCCCTGGTGCTGCAGGTCGAGCGCGATAGCCCGGCTTGGCAAGCCGGTGTCGTGTCGGGCGACGTGCTGCTGGCAGTCAATGGCATCAAGGTGTCGGCCAAGGATGTGTCGGAGAAGCTGAGCCTGTCAAGTCAGCCGCCGTTCACGCTGCACATGTTCCGCCGCGACGAGCTGCGCCAGATGCAGCTGACCCCGGTTTTGCAGCCTAACGGCAAGGCCAAGGTGAAACCCGTTGCCAAGCCAAACGCGCTCCAGAAGGCGCTCAATGCGGCATGGCTTGGTGTTGCCTGGCCAAAGGAAGAGTCCGCACAATAAACCGGCTGAACCGACTTTGGTTCCTCAACGCTGCTATGCCAGGATCAATGCCTTCTGTCGCTACTGCTCGCAGCTGCGCGGCTTGACGTCGCGCGGCAGGGCTGCCTGGGCGGCGCCACCGGCGCGGGGCACCACTACCTGGTTCACGCGGCGATCGCGATGGCCAGTTTGCGTACCAGCCCATCAATTTTCTCGGCCGGCACCTGCGCGTAACCCAGCACCAGGCCTTTCCACACCGTGGCCCGCGCGCCAACCGCGTGCGTGCTCAGCGCATGGGCGACCACACCCATTTCGAGCACGCGCGCCGCGATCGCCACGTCGTCAAGCGCGGCATCGTTCAGTTGAAACGCGAGGTGCATGCCGGCCGATCCGCCATGCACGGTGCCGACATCGCCAAGGTGCAGTTCGAGCGCGCCCACCAGCGCGTCGCGCCGCTGCCGGTACAAACGCCGCATCCGGCGCAGGTGCAGCGCAAACTGCCCGTCGCGCAGAAACTGCGCCAGCGCGATTTGTTCGGCGGTCCGACCGCACGGGACCGAACGAGCCAGCAAATCGGCCACCGGACCGCACAGCGCGCGCGGCACCACCATGAAACCGATCCGCAGTGAGGGGAACATGGTCTTGCTGAAGGTGCCAAGGTAGACCACCGGCGCATCGGGCGCCAGCCCTTGCATGGCCGGCAGCGGAGGGCCGTCGTGCCGGAATTCGCTGTCGTAATCGTCCTCGACGATCAGCGCGCCGGCCGCGCGCGCATGCGCGATCAGGGACAGGCGCCGTGCCAGGCTAAGCACACTGCCCGTCGGGTACTGGTGCGAGGGCGTCGTGTAGATCAGTTTGGGCCGATGCCGGCGCCAGTCGGCCGCGCCCGGGTTGATGCCCTGTTCGTCGGTCGCAATGCCGACCACCTTGAGCTGGGCGCCGCGAAACGCGGCCAGCGCGCCGGCGTAGCCCGGGTCCTCTATCCAAACCTTGTCGCCAACGTCGGCGAATGCGCGCGCGCACAGATCGAGGCCGGCCTGGGTGCCACCCGTGATGAACACCTGGCCCGCATCGCAGTCGGCCCCGCGCGCGGCGCGCAGATGGTCGGCCACCGTCGCGCGCAAACCCGGTTCGCCCGCCGGATCGCAGTAATTGAGGTCGCTCACGGTGGCGCCGCGCCATGCGCGCTCGAGCATCCGGCGCCATACCAGCACGGGAAATTCGTCCAGCGCCGGCACGCCCGGCGCGAAGCCGAGCGTCGGCCCGGCAGGCGTGTTGAGCGAGCGCAGGTTCTGCACCCGCCGCGACAGGCTCGCCTGCGGCACCAGCGCGGCGGCCGCCGCCCTGCCCCCGGCGCGCACCGGCATCACGACCGTGCCGCGGCGGTCGGGTCGGATATAGCCTTCGGTCGCCAACTGGTCATACGCGTACAACACCATGTTGCGCGCCACGCCGAGTTCGGCCGCCAGAGCGCGGCTGGCGAGCAGGCGCGTGCCTGTGCCCAGCTTGCCGCTGCGGATGGCGGCGCGCAAACACTCGTGCAGCACGCGCTGGCGCGGCCAGCCGGCCACACCGTGCTCTTGCGAGAAACTGTCGATCAACAAGGCGTAGTCCATTTTGTGGCCCTAAAAATTAGTATAGTTCTGGATCTTTTCAAGGAGCCATGCGGGCGATTATATTACGGCTTCACTGATCTTTTCTGGAAATGCCATGACCGCAGCACTGCCCCCGAGCGACCGCACCCGCGTGCGCCGCGTCGCCCACAACGCCGACTACGAGAAGGCCACCGTGCACGCGATCGTCGACGCCGCCTACCTGTGCCACGTAGCCTTCGCCGATGACAAAGGCACCCACTGCATCCCGATGGTGTGCTGGCGCGAACACGAGCACCTGTACATCCATGGCTCGAACGGCAGCCGGCTGGTCAAACTGCTCGCCGGCGGCACCCAGGCCTGCGTCACGATCACCCATCTCGATGGCCTGGTGCTGGCGCGCTCGGCGTTCAGCCACTCAATGAACTACCGCTCGGCGATGATCTACGGGTCGTTTGAAAAGGTCGACGACGAGGCCGAAAAGCGCGCCACGATGGAGGTCTTCATGGACAAGATCGCGGTCGGACGGCAAGCCGATGTGCGCCCCGGTAACGACAAGGAATTCGACGCGACCACGATCCTGCGCATCTCGCTGGCCGAGGCGGCCTGCAAGATCCGCACCGGCGGCCCCAATGACGACGAGGAGGACATGGCCGTTGAAGCCTGGGCGGGCGTGCTGCCGTTCGCGGTGCAGCGCCTGGCGCCGGTGCGGCACGAGCGCTGCGAGATCGCGGCGCCCGCCTACGTCACCGCGTGGGACGCGAGCTGAGAGGTCAGCGCCGCTCGCGCCACCACAGCGCCAGCAGCGCCAGCGCGGCCAACAGCGCGAACGGCCACACCTTCAGCGGCAGTGTCGGCTTGACGGCCGGCTGCGGCGTGCGCGCCATGTGGCGCGCGGTCGCGTCGCGCCGCTGGGCGCGCTGCCACAGGGGCCAGTCGCCATGCGCGAACACATACACTTCGCCGACCTCCAGTTTGGCACGCTGGGTCTGCAGCTTGAGCCAGCCCGGCGCTTGCGGCCACACCGCCACGCACGCGGCGTCGGCCTTGTCGGGACGGCGCTGCCATGCGAGCTTTTGCCCGAGCGCGGGGATCGACACCTCGCCGCGCACGCCCAATGCGCACACCTCGAGCCGCTGGCCGGGCAGGGGCATTTCGGCTGGCGCCAGCCACTGCACGTCTTCAAGCTTGCGCACGCCGGCCTGGTCGATCACGCCCTGCCACCACATGGCCAATGCGCGCGGCTCGCTGATCGCGTAGCGGTGCCAGTCGCTCACCCCGACCCAGACGATGCTGCCCTTTTCCCAGTTGCGGCGCCAGATTTTTGCGCCCGATCCCGACCACGCGCCGGCCACCTTCGAACCCGGGTTGAACGGCGCGGCCGTCATCGCCAGCGGCGCGCCGGTCTTGCTGTTTTGCGCTTCGGATTTGAGTGCGAGGCCGACGCTCTTCGACCATAGCCCCGTGTTGCGCGCATTGGCCGCCAGAATGATCAGCGGCGCGCCCTGCGCCACCTCGGTCAGCAGAGCGCCGCGCGCCGACGGATTCAGTTGCTCAAACCAGGCCGCGTCGATCACCCGCAACTGCGGCTCCGGCATCGCCTCGCGCGCGGTCTCGCTGCGCGTGACGGTCTTGCCAAGCGTGACTTGCCAGTCGATCAGCGCATTGCTGCCTGCCAGCAGTTCATTGAGAACGCGGGCGTCGAACGATGGCGCCGCCAGCCGCCCCTGCACCTGCAAGGGCGCGGCCGCGCGCACGATCAGCGGCACCGGCCCTTCGGCGACGACCATGCCGGCCGCGTCGAGCAGGCGCGCGCGCAGCAGCAGCGATTCGGCCACCGGCGGCAGCCACTGCACACTGATGTCAGCCGCGCCGCCGCTGGCCTCGGCGATCACCTGCTTGTTCTCTGCCAGCAGTTGCAAACGGCCCGGCGCGGCCGCGCTGCGCCGCAGCGTCAGCGTGAACATGCGGCCAAGCGTGATCTGGCGCGGAAAATCAAGCCGCAGCACGGGTGTGGCCGGGGCGCTCCATGTTATCGGCCGGGCCGGCGCATCGTGCCATTGCGCGGCCCACAGGCCGTCGCCCTCGATCTTGGTTGCGGGTGCATCGCTCTGGCCGAAGGTGAAGCCGTGCAGCATGCCGGCCAGGGCGGCGCCCGCGAGCACGACCAGAGCGGCGTCACCCCATTGGCGCTTCCAGCAATAGGCGAGCGCGCTGGCCACGCCAACGGCGAGCACCAGCCAGACTGTGAGTGCGGGCGCGATCATGGTTTACTCCCCTTGCGCCAGGCTTGCGTGAATGATGTTTCGGTCACCGGGGTCGCCTGCAGCAGCACCGGCGCATCGGCCAGCGCGCCGCGCAGCCATGCGCGCAGCACCTGGCGGCAGTCGATGCAGCCATCGGCGACATCCTGCACCGCGCGTTGCGCGTCGAGTCGCCGGGCGTCGTCGCCGATGCGCGCGCGGATCAAGTCCTGCGCGGTGCGGTTCCACAGCGCCGGCAGCGCGGCCTCGGTGGCCAGCGCAGCCATCAGGGTGCGCACCTCGGCCGCGACCACCTCGTCGGCGCCGCCCTGCTCCCTGCGGTAGCTCTTTGCGCCCACCACGTCGCCGGTCATGCGGATCTCCTCCTTGATGGCGGGCGGCGTGAAGGCGGTCTTGTGCAGATAGATGCGGTCGGCCTGCTGCAGCTCCTTGATCGCGGCGAGCGCCTTGTATTCGGGCCCCAGCGCGGGCCGGGGCGTGATCGCGCGCAGCGCCTTTTCGGCGTCCCACATGGCGCTGAGCGCGCGCCGCAGCACTTTTTTTGTCGCCTCGTCGAACATGGTCGCGCTGTCGGCCTGGTCGTGTGCATGGCCGTACTCGGCCACCACGTCCATCGGTTTTTTGTCCTCTTCGTGATCGTGGTCATGGTCGTCGCCGCCGAACAGGTTCGACTCCTCGCCGAGGAACTGGCCGTAGCGGCGCCGCAACTGGCCCTGGTCGCTGGCGATCGATTCGCTGCGCGCGCGCACAGTCGCCGCGCTGATGCCGCGCTTGGCATTGATATCGGCCAGCAGCTGTTCGGTGTCGATGATGATCTGGCGCTGGCTGCGCAGGTTCTCCGGCTTGACCAGCATCGGCATGGCCGAGGTTTCGGTCTCGACCTCCACCGGTCCGGGCAGGCGCAAGGTGTAGGTTGGCGACTGCGCCAGATGGGGCGGGGTCGCGTTGTCGCTGGCGCGCACGAAAAAATACAGCTCGTCGCCGGGCTCCATTCCCAACTCGGCCAGCGTCCATTGTTTCGCGAAGCGGCGCAGGCGCGCGTCGGTGGCCGCGGGCAGCGGCATTTCGCGGTCGCTGAAGCGGATGTTCTCGCCGCTGCCGCGCGCCAGCGTCAGGTGCATCGTGGCTTTGCTGACCCGATAATCGTCGCGCACCTCGAGCGCGATGTTGGCGCCCTTGGCGTCGGCGGCCAGCACCTGGACCATGTCGCGCGGGGCCGATACTGAAATCACGGGCGCGTGGTCGGGCGTGACGATCACCTTGAGGCGTTCACCGCGCAAGCGCCAGAACACCGACTCCATCGCGCTCCAGCGCGCGCAGGCGCTGCCAACCTTGAGGCTCTTGCCATCGCTCAGTTCAATGTCCACGGCGGCCGCCCGCGGCTGCTTAAGGCACCATTCCAGCACGCTTTGCACTGGCACCTGCAAGTCGCGCGGCGCCGATTCGAACGCGGCGACGCCGGTGTATTTCGGGGGCGCGACGCGCAACACGACCTCGCTCGCTTTCGCTGCGGGGGCGGGTGCCGCCTTGGCGGCGGGCGCGTTCGCGGCCACCACCGGCGCGCGCTGCTGCCAGCCATAGAAACCGAGCGCGCAAATCAGGCTCAGTACCAGCGCGAAAAACGGAAGGCGCACGCGCTCGCGCACGATGCGCCGCGCCTGTTGGTCGGTCACCGCCCCGGCGACCCGTTGCAGCAGGCGTTGCCGCTGCAGTCGCGCGACCGGCGAGGACGCATGCTCGAGCAAGGCGCTGCTGTCTTCGAGTTCGGGCAGCGCGCCGTCGAGCCAGCGTGTCCATTCGCGCCGCACGCGCGCGTCGAGCCGCCAGGCGTCCCACAACACCCAAACCATGCAGATGGCGACGCCGGTATATGTCGCCAGCAGGGACCACAGCAGCACCACGCCGACCCATAGCGGCCCGCGGCGGGCCAAGGCGGCCTTGCGCAGGCGGTGCAGCGCGTCGTCAGTTGCGGCGCGCATGCGTGAGCGTCCTTTCGAGCGCAAACAGTGCCAGCAGGGCGAGGCCCAAAAAGTGGCGCAACGCCCCGCTGCCCGAGGTGATTGGCGAGGATGGATCGGCCGCGAACACCTGCGACGGCGCCGTGAATGGTACCGGCGGGTAATGCAAGCGCTGCCAGGTCTCGAACTGCGAGCGCGCGGCGCCGGCGTCCATCGGCGGCGCCGCGCTCCACAAGCGGCCGCGCGCGCTGTCGGCGTAACGCAGGCCATCGACGGACGCCGCCTTGCCCAACTCCGGAAAGGCCGCCGTATCGCCAACCCACCACAGCGGCGCGCGCAGGTCGACCGGAGGCGCTTGCGCCACGTCCCAGATCACCAATTCGGTTTTTGGCGACGGTGTCGTCTCGATCAGGTAGCGGCGCGGCCCGTCGAGCGCGGCAAACATGGCGCGCCATTGCTCGGCGCGCTCGCTGACGATAGCCACCCTATGCTCGCTGCGCGCAGGCGGCAGCGCCATCGAACGCAACTCGACCCGGTGCCGAAAACGCGGCACCACAGCCTGCATCGGTTGGCTGGCGACGACCAGCAAGCGCGCGTCGTCGTGCCATTCGCGCTCGTGCACGCGGAGCCAGGCCAGCGCGTCGCCGGCCGGCAAGTCGATCCGGGCCGCCTTTTTGAATCCCGCGTCGGCGATCTGGCGCTCGGCCCATGCCGGGTCGACGCCGGCGCCAACGAGCACGGTGTCGCCGCGCCACGGCAGCACCAGGTCGGCCAGCCAGGCGATCGCGCACGCCAGCAGCAGGCAGCGCGCCAGCAACAGCGCGCGGTCGACCCAGGCCCACACGCGCTGCTGCTGCGGATTGGCGCGCGGCAGGAAGCGCGCCGTCGCGAGCGGCTCGGCCTTGAGGCGTTCGCGTTTTTGCCGGTGCCACCAGATCGGCAGAGTCAGCAGGGCCAGCGCCCACCACCACAAACTGCTCATACGCGGCCCGCCTTTTGCAGCCATGCGCGCAGCACGGCGCCGAGCGGCTGTTCGATGCATGCGGCCAGCGTGGGGATGTCGTTGCCGCGGCACTGCTTGCGCATCTCTTCAAAATGCGCCTCGCGCGCGCGCCGGTAATCGGCCTGCGCGTCGGGCCCGAATCGGAACAGGCCGTCGTCCTGTTCCGGGTCGCGGTAGGCCTTGGCGGCGGGGAAGTTGGCGTCGCACTCGGCTTGCGTCTGCAGGCACAGCGCGCGCACGTCGTGGCGCATGTGGCGCAGGCGCAGCAGCGCCTCCGACAGCGCCGACGGCCATTCGAGAAAATCGCTGGCGGCGAACACCAGGCTAGGCGCGCGCGCGAAATGCAGGCTCGCCTTGAGCGCCTCGGCGCCCGGCAGGCCGCCGTCCGCCTGCGCGCGCGCCAGTTGCGCCAGCACGCGCTGCATCTGGCGCGGCCCGCGCGCGGCCGGGGTGAACTGCACGCGCCCGCCGCCGCACACGATCAGGCCAAAGGCGTCGCCCTGGCGCTGGGCGATCGCGGCGATGCAGGCGAGGATGGTGCGGGCGTACCAGAGCTTGTCGAGGCCCGGCGTGCTGCGACTGGGCTCGGCCATCGAGGCGCTGGCGTCGAGCCAGAGCCAGACCGCGACGTGGCTGTCGCGTTCGGCCTCGCGCACGTAATAGCGGTCGGCGCGCGCGGCCAGCTTCCAGTCGACCCGGCGCCACTCGTCCCCGGGCGCGTAGGCCCGGTATTCCGAAAACTCGACCCCGGCGCCGCGTTCGCGCCCGGCGTGGATGCCGTGCCCGAGGCCGGCGAGCACATGGCGGATGACGAGGTTCAGATCGGTGGTGTGCGCGAGCAGCGCGGATGAAGCGAGCATCTTCAGTACGCCGCCTCAGTCGAGTCTGATGTCGCTGCGCAGCGCCAGCAAGATGTCGGCGATGGCGACGCCGTCGGCCTCGGCCTCGAAGTTGCGTAGCACCCGGTGCGCGAGCACCGGCAGCAGCATGGCGTCGATGTCGTCACGCGTGACGGCGAGCCGCCCGTGCATCAGCGCGCGCGCCTTGGCCGCCAGCACCAGCGCCTGGCCGGCGCGCGGTCCGGCGCCCCAGCCCACGTGCTTGACCACGCTGGCAACTTTGGATTCCTGCGGCCGGGTGGCGCGCACCAGGCGCGTGGCGTGGCGCAGCAGGTGTTCGCCGATCTCGATGTCGCGCACCAGCAGTTGCAGGCGCAGCAGGCTGGCCACGTCCATCGCCGGCGTGGCGTCGGCCAGGCCGGCGTGGGTGGTGCGCGAGACCATCGCCATCTCCTCGTCCTCGGACGGGTAGCCGACGTCGATGCGCAACAAAAACCGGTCGAGCTGCGCCTCGGGCAGCGGGTAGGTGCCGGCCTGCTCGATCGGGTTTTGGGTCGCCAGCACGAAGAACGGGCGTGGCAACATGTGGGTCTGGCCGGCGAAGGTCACCGAGCGCTCCTGCATCGCCTCGAGCAGCGCCGACTGCGTCTTTGGCGGGGCGCGGTTGATCTCGTCGGCCAGCAGCACCTGGGTGAACACGGGGCCGGGCTGGAAGCGGAACAGGCGTTTGCCGGTGGCTGCGTCCTCCTCGAGTATCTCGGTGCCGACGATATCGGACGGCATCAGGTCGGGCGTGAACTGCACGCGCCGGAACTGCATGTCGGTGGCCTGCGCCAGCGACTTGACCAGCAGCGTCTTGCCCAGCCCCGGCACGCCCTCGACCAGCGCGTGGCCGCCGCCGAGCAGGCAGATGATGAGCGACTCGATCACCTCGCTCTGCCCGATGATCACCTTCGACATGCTGGCCTTGAGCGCGGCCACCTTGGCCGACAGGTCGGCGATCTCGTTCTCGTTCCAGTCGACCGCTTCGGTGGCGTTGGTGGCTTTGGTGGCCTCGGTGGTACGGATTTCAGCTTGCTGCACTATCAGGCTCCCAACGCATATTGAATGATGTTGACCGCGAAGCGGGTGTTGTCGACCACCAGCCAGCGCTTGTTGCGCACGTCGTAGTCCCACTCGCAGCCGTAGTCCTTGTTCGAGTACAGCACCCGCACGCGGCCGTTGATTTCGATGGCCTTGAGGTAGTCGTGCACCAGGTCGTCGCCCCAGCCATTGAGCTCGGCGCCGGTGTTGGGCGGGCCGTCGAACTTGAAAAAGCTCGAGTAGATAGGATGCGTGTTCGGGATTTTCTTCAGCGCGCGCGGTCCGAAGATGCGCGCCAGTTCGGCCTCGAACGACTTGGCGAACAGGCCGTCGATGTCGTGGTTGCAGTCGTCGGCGAACAAAAAGCCGCCGCCGCGCACGTAGCGCTCGAGGTTTTTGCGCTCGGCCGGCGTGAACTGCACCAGCTTGTGTCCGGCCAGGTAGCAGAACGGCGCCTCGAGCATCTTCGGGTCCGACAGCGCGACCACGCGTTCGACCGGGTCGACCCGCAACGTGGTGTACTCGACGAGCGAGTTGAGCACGTTGGCGGGCATGCGGATATCCACATCCCAGTCGCCCGATTCGTACATCAGGCGCGTGAAGTAGAAATCGAAACCGGCCATCTAGACCGCGTCGGACAGCGACGTGAAATTGAAGTCGCGGATCTTGAGCGATGGCACCATGGTCGTCATGGTCTCGTCGCCGCCGACGAGCACCGACTTGCCCATCTCCTCGAGGTTGTTGAGCATCGTGACCGGGCTTTCGTTGAAGCGGAAGTTTTTGATCGGATGCTTGATCTTGCCGTTCTCGATGTAGAAGGTGCCATCGCGCGTGAGCCCGGTCAGCAGCAGCGACTGCGGGTCGACGCTGCGGATGTACCAAGCGCGCGTGACGAGCACGCCCTTTTTGGTCGAGGCGATCAGCTGCTCGAGCGACTTGGTGCCGCCCGCCATGATCATGTTGCCGGGCCGGGCGACCGCGCGCGCGCCCTGCTTGGCAGCCCAGAAGCGCGAGTAGTTGAGCGAGGCGACCTTGCCGCCTTTGATCAGATCGGCGCGTTCGCGCGCCATCATGTCGTTGCCCCAGGGGCTCACCGGCAGCTCCTTGTCCCACGGGTCGGACCAGACGTTGACCTGATCGTCGAACAGCTTCTCGCCGAGGCGGTTGCCGCCGCCCTTTTTGGACAAAAAGCTGCGCCCCTCGTCGGCGCGGCGCGCGTCGAAGGCGTTGAACAGGCGGCCCAGCAGCTCGGAGGCGGCGGCCGGCTCGAGGATGACGGTGTAGCGGCCCGGCTCGAGCGCCTTCGCGTCGACCGAGCGCAGCGCTTTTTCGATCGCCACGTTGGAGGCCTCGCGCGCGTCGAAGCGGCGCACGTCGCCGGCGTAGCGCGTCACCCAGCCCGAACCGCGGCCATCCTCGGTGCGCGCGGTGCAGGTGAAACTGCAGTCGGTCGACTGCTCGAATCCGAACAGGCCGTTGGAGTTGGCGATCGCCGAAAAGCCGGTGCTATCGGTGAAGAACCCGGCCGTCAGCAGCTTGTTTTTGCGTCCGGCGAGGATGCTGTGCGAGGCCACCTCGGCCCGGAACTCGGGGTCGATCGCGGCCGTCGGGGCGAAATACGCGTTGGAGGGCTTGAACGCCTGCTTGCCGATGGCGGGCAAAAATTCGGGATTCTCGGGCGCCAGCCGGGCCACGTCCTCGGCGCGGCGCACCACTTTTTCGAGCGACTTGTCGTCGAACTCGTTGATCGTGGCGGTGCCCTGGCGCTTGCCGAAGGCGACGCTGACGGCCAGTTGCCGGTCCTGGTTCAGGCCGGCCGTGGTGACGCTGTTTTGCGCGTAGCGGATGTTGCCGGTGCGGCTGCCGTTGATCGACACGCGGCACTCGTCGGCCTTGGAAAACCCCATCACGCGCTCGCAGATGCGCTGCGCTTCTTCCTGGTTCAGCTGCTTCATTTTACGAATTCCCCTTAGCCGATCTTGCGAGCGGTGTTGATCACATTGACGCCGTTGAAACGGGTGGTGCTCGAGCCGTGCGAGACCGCGCTCACCTGCGACGGCTGTCCTTTGCCGTCGAAGAACGAGCCGCCGAGGCGGTAGTCGCGCTCATCGCAGATGCCGCTGCAGGCGTTCCAGAACTCCTGGGTGTTCGACTGGTAGGCCACGTCCTCGAGCTGCTGGCCGATCTTGCCGTCCTTGATCTCGAAGTAAAGCTGGCCGCCGAACTGGAAGTTGTAGCGCTGCTGGTCGATCGAGTACGAACCGCGCCCGAGGATGTAGATGCCCTTCTTGACGTCCTTGACCATCTCGTCGGGCGTGAGGCGCTGGGTGCCCGGTTTGAGCGAGACGTTGGGCATGCGCTGGAACTGCACGCTGTCCCAGCTGTCGGCGAAGGAGCAGCCGTGCGAGGCCTTCTCGTCGATGATGTGGGCCTGGTCGCGCGTGGCCTGGTAGCTGACCAGGATGCCGTCCTTGATGATGTCCCAGCTCTTGGCCGGCACGCCCTCGTCGTCGTAGCCGACCGCCGCGAGCGAGGCCGGCGCGTTTTTGTCGCCCGTGAAGTTGACGCGCTCGGAGCCGAACTTGAAGCTCTTGCTGCGCCATTTGTCGAGCGTGGCGAAACTGGTGCCGGCGTAGTTGGCCTCGTAGCCGAGCACCCGATCGAGTTCGGTCGGGTGGCCGACCGATTCGTGGATCGTCAAGAACAGGTGCTCGGGACTGAGCACCAGGTCGTACTTGCCCGGCTCGACCGATTTCGCGGTCAGTTTTTCGCGCGCCTGGCGCCCGGCCGCGCGCGCGTCCTCGACGATGTCGTAGGAGCGCGTGTAGAGCGGCGCGACGCCGCCGGCGGCCCTGACCTTGTGTTCCGGTTTGGCGTCGAAGAACTCGTAGCCCATGCCCATCGGCGAGGACAGCCCGTCGCGCGTGCGGAACTTGTTGGTGGCCTTGTCGACGGCGGTCGCGGTGAACGGCGACCAGAGGCGGTGGATGTCCTGGTCGATGTAGGAGCCGTCGGTCGAGGCGAAGTATTTTTGCTGGTTGATCTGGAACAGCTGGCTCTCCATGAAGCTCGCGCCCGCGTCCAGGCCCGCCCTGTTGGCCGCGATCAGCATGTCGGCCTTTTCCTTGATCGGCACGGTGCGCCAGTCTTTGGTGAACGGGGTCGACCAGCTTACCTCGCCGACGCCCTTGAGCGGCGCCATGCGCAGCGGCTCGGCCTGCAGCCGGGCGTTGGCCTTGGCGATCGCCACCGCCTGGCGCGCGGCCTCGGCCACCGAATCGGGCGACATGTCGTTGGTCGAGGCGAAACCGTAGGCGCCGCCGGCGATCACGCGCACGCCGACGCCGGTCGACTCGGTGTTGGCGATGCTCTCGATGTTGACGTTGCGGGTGGTTAGGTACTGGGACAGGTAGCGCCCGATCCGCACGTCGCAATACGAGGCGCCGGCCCCGGTGGCGGCGTTAAGCGCGACATCGGCCAGCGTCTTTTTGAACGCCGTCGCGAGCGGGCGCATGAGTTCTTCGGCGGCGATGGCGTTGCCGAACACCGGCACCAGAATGGCGCCGGCGGCGCCGCTGCCGATTTTTAAGAATGTACGTCGTTCCATACTAGCTCCAAGGGGCCGCGGCCCCGGGGTGATTGCACGTGGTCTTAGACCGCGTCCGACAGGGATGAGAAATTAAAGTCGCGCACCTTCATCGGCGGGATCAGCATCGCGTAGCCGACTTCGTCGCCCGCGATGATCTGCGGCTTGCCGATTTCCTCGATGTTGTTGAGCATGCTGACCGGGCTCTCGTTGAAGCGGAAGTTCTTGATCGGATGCTTGATCTTGCCGTTCTCGATGTAAAAGGTGCCATCGCGCGTGAGGCCCGTGAGCAGCACCGACTGCGGATCGACCAGGCGGATGTACCAGGTGCGAGTCACGAGCACGCCCTTCTTGGTGTTGGCGATCAGCTCCGCGGTGCTCTTGTCGGTGCCGCCCATGATCATGTTGCCGTGCCCGCCGAGCGCGCGCACGTTTTGCTTGGCGGCCCAGTAGCGCGCGTACTCGAGCGAGGCGACGCGCCCGTCCTTGATGATGTTGGTGCGCTCGCGCGCGAGCAGGCTGTTGCCATCCCACGGCAGCACCGGCACGTCCTTGTCCCACGGGTCGGCCCAGATGTTGACCTGCTGGTCGAACAGCTTTTCGCCGAGGCGGTTGCCGCCGCCCTTTTTGGACAGGAAGCTGCGCCCCTCGTCGGCCTGGCGCGCGTCGAAATTGCCGAGCATGTAGCCGATCAGGTCGGAGGTCGCGGCCGGCTCGAGGACCACCGTGTAGCGGCCCGGCTCGAGCGCCTTGGCCTCGACCGAGCGCAGCGCCTTTTCGATGGCCACCTCGGACGCCTCGCGCGCGTCGAACATGGCGGCGTCGGTGGCCGAGCGCTTGACCCAGCCCGAACCGCGCCCGTCCTCGGTGCGCACGGTGCAGGTGAAATTGAGGCCGGTGTCGACCTGGTGCCCGAACACGCCGTTTGAGTTGGCCACCGCGCTGAAGGCGGTGCTGTCGCTGAAAAAGCCGGCGCAGACCAGGCCCTTCTTGCGGCTCGCCTCGATGCTGTAGGCGGCCACCTGGGCGCGGAACTCGGGGTCGATCGCGGCCGTCCTGGCGTTGTAGGTGTTGGACGCCTTGTAGGCCTGCTTGCCCACGGTCGGCATGAACTCCGGGTTCTCGGGCGCCAGGCGGGCCAGGTCCTCGGCGCGGCGCACCGCCTTTTCGAGCGACTTGTCGTCGAACTCGTTGATGGCGGCGGTGCCCTGGCGCTTGCCGAAGGCGACCGAGACGACCAGCTGCTGGTCGTCGACCAGGCCGGCCGTCGAGACGTTGTTGCGCGCGTACCGGATGTTGCCGGTGCGGCTGCCGTTGACGCTGACGATGCATTCGTCGGCCTTGGAGAAGCCCATGACGCGCTCGCAGATGCGTTTTGTTTCGTCCTGATTCAAGATCTTCATGGTGTCCTTGCCTTAGCCGATTTTTCGGGCTGTGTTGATCACGTTGATGCCGTTGAAGCGCGTGGTGCTCGAGCCGTGCGAGACCGTGCTGCTTTGCGATGGCTGCCCTTTGCCGTCGAAGAACGAGCCGCCCATGCGCCAGTCGCTCTGGTCGCAGATGGCGGCGCAGGCGTTCCAGAATTCCTGGGTGTTGGACTGGTAGGCCACGTCCTCGAGCGGGGCGCCGATCTTGCCGTTGTTGATCTCGTAGTACAGCTGGCCGCCGAACTGGAAATTGTAGCGCTGCTGGTCGATCGAGAACGAGCCGTCGCCGACGATGTAGATGCCCTTCTTGACGTCCTTTACCATCTCGTCGGGCGAGAGCTTGGCCTTGCCGGCGGCGAGCGAGATGTTGGGCATGCGCTGGAACTGCACACTGCTCCAGCTGTCGGCGTACGAGCAGCCGTGCGACTCCTTCTCGCCGACGATGTGGGCCTGGTCGCGCGTGGCCTGGTAGTTGACCAGGATGCCATCCTTGATGATGTCCCACTGCTTGCACTTGACGCCCTCGTCGTCGTAGCCGACCGCGCCGAGCGAGCCGGGCACGGTCTTGTCGGCGACGATGTTGACGCGCTCGGCGCCGTACTTGAATTTCTTCGACTCCCATTTGTCGAGCGTGGCGAAGCTGGTGCCGGCGAAATTGGCCTCGTAGCCGAGCACGCGGTCGAGCTCGGTGGGATGTCCGACCGACTCGTGGATCGTGAGCCACATGTGCTCGGGGCTGAGCACCAGGTCGTACTTGCCGGGCGTGACTGACTTGGCCGTCAGCTTCTGCTTGGCCTGGCGCCCGCAGGCGCGCGCGTCCTCGATCAAATCGTAGGAGTTGCCGTACAGGGTGGTGACGCCGCCGGCGGCCTTGAACTTGTCCTGCGGGCGCGCGTCGAGGTATTCGTAGCCCATGCCGACCGGCGCCGACAGGCCCTGGCGCGAACGGAATTTGTTGGTGGCCTTGTCGACGGCGGTGGCGTACACCGGCATCCACAGGCGGTGCACGTCCTGGTCGATGTAGGAGCCGTCGGTCGAGGCGAAGTATTTTTGCTGGTTGACCTGGAACATGAGCGACTGCATGAAGCTCGCGCCGCCCTCCATGCCGGCCTTGTTGGCGGCGATCAGCAGCTCGGCCTTTTCTTTGATCGGCACCAGGCGCCAATCCTTTTTGATCGGGGTGGCCCAGGACACCTCGCCGACGCCCTTGACCGGCGCCATGCGCACCGGCTCCGACTGCAGGCGGGCGTTGGCCTTGGCGATGGCCACGGCCTGGCGCGCGGCGCCGGCGACCGCGTCGGGCGACATGTCGGCGGTGGCGGCGAAACCGTAGGCGCCGTTGCACAGCACGCGCACGCCGACCCCGGCCGACTCGGTGTTGACGACGTTCTCGACGTTGAGGTCGCGCGTGGTGATGAACTGGTTCAGGTAGCGGCCGATGCGCACGTCGCAGTAGGAGGCGCCTGCTGCGGTGGCCGCGCCAAGGGCGGTGTCGGCCAACGTCTTCTTGAATTTCAACTCCATCGGGTTGAGCAGCTCGTCGGCGGCGATCGCGCGGCCAAAAACGGGCACCAGCATGGTGCCGAGTGCCAGCCCGCTGATGTTGAGAAAATCACGTCGTTGCATCATATCTCCTGAAACTTGCGCCCTAAGGGTGGGGTGGCCTGCCCGCGCGTGCACGCGCATACATACACATATAACTGCGCATATAAATACGTTTATAAATGCGCTATATGTACGCTATAAATACGCATACATACACATACATACACGGGCGGCCGCTCTGAATTAATCCGTACAACTTTCGAAACAGTAACAGCTTGAATGCGCATTCGGCAACGCAACTTTTGTACCATCGGCGAAGTGTCATCGAAGTGTCTTATTTGCGGCGGCGGGGGTGTCCGAAGGCGCTGTCCGCACTGTCCGGGAGGGTGTCCGGCGGGCGCGGCGGACAGTAAATACGGGGGCGGCGACGCCGTCGGCGAAGGCGCCGGCACGGCCATACTCTAAGCCGAGTCTTAAAGCGGCCGAGATTGCGCTTGACCGCGCGCCGCGCTTATCCCATGATCCGGCGAGAGGCGGCTGAAGCGGTGGCGCCGCCCACCACAATGAACTGGAGAAGAACCCTATGAAAAGACTGATTCTGGCCGCGTTGCTGGCCGCCGGCGTATCGGGCATGGCGCAAGCGCACGACCCGCTCAAAGAGGCGGTCGCCAACAGCGCGCGCACGCCGGCCAACAGCGCGCGCGACGCCGCGCGCCATCCGTACGAGACGCTGAGCTTTTTCGGCATCAAGCCGAACATGACGGTGGTCGAATTGTCGCCCGGCGGCGGCTGGTACACCGAGATCCTCGCGCCCTACCTCAAGGCCGAGGGCAAGCTGATCGCCGCCGGCTATTCGCCGAGCTCGTCCAACGCCTACCAGAGCCGCTCGGGGACCAACTTCCAGAAAAAACTCGAAGCGAACCCGGCGATGTTCGACAAGGTGCAAGTGGGCACGTTCGCGCCGCCGACCACCTTCGACTTCGCCAAAGACGGCAGCGTCGACATGGTGCTCACGTTCCGCAACATCCACAACTGGACCGGCGACGGCGACGACAAGCTCAAGCTGACCCTCAAGAGCGTCTACGATGCGCTCAAGCCGGGCGGCGTGTTTGGCGTGGTCGAGCACCGCATGCCGGCCAACCAGGCGGTCAAGGCCGACAGCGGTTACATGCAAGAAGCGTATGTGGTCAAGATGGTCGAAAGCGTCGGCTTCAAGCTGGCCGCCAAGTCGGAGGTGAACGCCAATCCGAAGGACACGGCCGACCACAACAAGGGCGTCTGGGCGCTGCCGCCGTCGCTGGCCAACAAGGACGTCGACCGCGCCAAGTATGTGGCCATCGGCGAGAGCGACCGCATGACGCTCAAGTTCGTCAAGCCGTAAAAATGGGGGCGGTCCGCCGCCCCGCGCCGGCACGGCACACCGGGCCCGCCCGCCGCGGCGGGCCCGGCACCGTTCGCGACTGTCCGGTCGCAAATGATTGAAGGCAATGTCGGCTACACTGGCCCCTGTCCCGGAGAACCGGCATGGCCGCAAGGCCGCAACCGACATCGCGCACCCAGAAAAATGCCCATGAACCCAATCCGTATCCTTGCCGCCCTCACCGTCCTCGCAGCGAGCCTGGCAGCAAACGCCCAGAACAACAGCAAGGAACTGACGCCGGCCGGCGTGCCGCCTGCGACCGTGCCGGTGCCGGTGCCGGGCCCGGTGCCGAGCCCGATGCCGGTGCCGGTGCCTCTGGCGCCCGTTGCCAGCACGCCCGCGCCGGCGCCGGAGATCCCGGCCAATCTCGAGAACGCGGTGGTCAAGGTGTTTTCGACGCTGCGCCGTCCCGACCCGTTCAAACCGTGGAGCAAATCGGCGCCGTTCGAGGTCACCGGCTCGGGCGTGGTGATCGAGGGCAAACGCATCCTCACCAACGCGCACGTGGTCGGCTATGCCAGCCAGGTGCAGATCCAGGCCAACCAGGCCGGCGACAAGGTGTCGGCCACGGTGGTGGCGGTATCGCGCGGGATGGACCTGGCGATCCTCAAGCTCGACGACGAGTCGTTCTTCGACACCCACGCGCCGGCCGCGCGCGCGAGCGTGCTGCCCGAGGTGCGCGACCAGGTGTTCGCCTACGGTTATCCAACCGGCGGCAATTCGCTCTCGATCACCAAGGGCATCGTCTCGCGCATCGAGTTCGTCAACTACAGCAGCGAAACCTCGGGCCTGCGCATCCAAATCGACGCCGCCGTCAACCCGGGCAACAGCGGCGGCCCGGCGATCGCCGGCGACAAGATGGTCGGACTCGCGTTCGCCACGGCCGGCAATGCGCAGAACATCGGCTACATCATCCCCAACGAGGAGGTCGAGCTGTTCCTGCGCGACGTCGCCGACGGCCGCTACGAAGGCAAGCCGGCCCTGCTCGACGAAGTCCAGACGCTCGAAAATCCGGTGCTGCGCTCCTTCCTCAAGCTGCCCAAGACGGTCGCCGGCGCGGTCGTGCAAAGCCCCTACAAGCTCGACGCCGCCTACCCGCTCAAGGAGTGGGACGTGATCACCCACATCGGCGACGCGCCGGTCGACAACCAGGCCATGGTCGCGCTGGGCAGCAACCTGCGGGTGCGCTTCCAGTACCGGGTGCAGCAACTGGCCAAGGACGGCAAGGTGCCGCTGACGATCGTGCGCGGCGGCAAGTCGATGAAGGTCGAGGTCCCGGTGCTGACCGAGCGGCCGTTGCTCATTCCTGACCTCGACGGCGGCTATCCCTCGTACTTCATCTACGGGCCGATCGTGTTCGGGCGCGCCAGCGCCGAGTTCATGTCCTTCATCAGCAGCAATGCGGCCGCGCTCAACGGCTTCGCCTACATCGCCAGCCCGCTGGTGACGCGCCGCGGCGACACGCCCGACGCCGCGCGCGAGGAACTGGTTGTGGTGACCTCGCCGTTCTTCCCGCACAAGCTGGTGAGCGGCTACAGCAGCCGCTTCGGCGCGGTCGTCTATTCGATCAACAAGGTGCCGGTGCGCAGCCTGCGCCACCTGGTCGCCATGCTGCGCGACCTCAAGGACGAACTGGTCGTGGTCCACTTCGACCAGCGCGGCGGCGAGACCATGGTGCTGCCGCGCCAGGCCATGCTCGACGAGACCGAGAACGTGCTGTCGGATAACGGCATCCGCTCGCAGGGGTCGGCCGACATGATGGCGATCTGGAAGGCGAAGCCGGCGCGGTGAGCTGGGTTGTGAGGTTTAGATACGCGCCTTGGAAACTGGGCGCGGAGGGGACCCTAAACGGGCGGCGTTTCGGGCGCCCGGTTGACGGGACTGTTGGACAGCACAAGGCCAAACGCTGTGTGCAAGTACTCGAATAGGTTAGACATCGGTGTCGCCCGCCATGTCGGGGCTCATTTACCGCTCCTTGAGCGATACCTTGCCAAGCCGTAGACGGCCAACTCATAGCCCCATACGACTAACACGACCGGAGCAAGCAAACCAAAAAAAACAGGACCGCTGAATGACCCGAGGCAGGCAACTGCAAACGCAAAAACCGCAATCTGCAGCGCAATCGGGCCCGCCAGCGGCTCCTGGCTCACCGACAGCAACCTCCTGCGGTACGCGGCCGCTGTGCGATACAACGCGTATAGGCCCGCTGCGAGAAGAATGAATTCGAAGGCATAGTACGCCACCAGTTCGATGACCGAGCTGCGAGCGCGCCCAGACCAATCCTTCCGCAGTTGTTCGAGGCTCACACCAGGGACGAGTGGCTTGATGGTCAGGCGCGGTGGGCTCAGCTCGTGCGAAGCGAACGCGCGGGTGAGTTCGACCGCGCTCACCGGTGGATCTGAGTAGTAGCGGTGGACTAGCGTCACCTCGTACTCTCCGGAAAAAACGTTCTTCGAAACTCGTTCGAGTACGACCCGCGCAACGTCGGAAGGAACCGGTTCTACGACCGTGCGTCTTGCACATGGGCCAGGCACAGGGATATCTCTGGCCCGGAACTCGATGACGCAGTTCCCACTGGAACAGCGCGCAAAGAACCTGTCATCGACACCTCTGCACGACAACGCGTGGGCGGAGCCGGACAGGCCAAGAAGGCCAAGAGCCAGGCAGTAGGGAGCGACTCTTTGCATGACGGCACGGTTGTCCACGAGTTTTTTGGTGAAAATTCACTGACTGCGGGGTTGGACGAAACCGCTTCGCAGAGGAGGCGGAGGCGGCCCGTTCGATTCAAAATATGACCTCATCCCTCGCTGCGAGTGCCTGTTCAATTAGTTACAATGAGGTCATCTTAATATGGAAGCATCCACCGAGGCCAGCGAGTCGTTGGGCTAAAAAGTGATAACGCGTGATCTCATTTCTTCACCGCAGGCGCTGTACCGACGTCCATCCCGTCGTACGAAGCCAACCCATGGCGTTCTGCAAATGCTGAAAGCTCGGCGTTGCGCTTGAGGAGGCTTGTGACGGAGTGGATCTCGACGCGTTCGACGTGAAGCCACCATTTGTCCGGATCCTTCGAATTCTCTTTATCCGACAAGTAGATTTGTACGACGCGGTAACCTAACTTCGAAAGATCGCTTGACGCGATCTCAAGCGGCTGGCGTGACGGACTGGTAAAGAAATATCCCCACAACAGACTCTTGGACGTATCCCATTTCGTTTTTTGCGATATGTTTGCGAACATTTGCTCAAGCTCGTCACGCGAGCCGCCCGCCTGCGCATCAGCAGCTAGAGGAACAATCACGGTGACCAAGAATACTGTAACGAGGGAGACTAGAAGCGTGCTTTTCATGAATTCCCTACTAAAACTGTACGGCTGACCGCCAGCGGATTAAACAAAAACTGCGCCGTATTGGACTGGGCGCATCGACTTGCCACAATCGCGCCACCTAAGCCGCCAAAAGTGCGTTTGGCAATACTGCCCCCGTCGCCTGAACAGCTCGCAAAGAACCTGTCTTCTTCGGCTCTGTGAAGCGACAACGCGTGAGCGGGCACGGACAGGCCAAGAAGGCAAAGATCGGAGCAGATGGTGATATTCGGCGGCAACCGAAACCCGAAACCGGAAGATGGGTTTTCAGTCATCGCTTCCGTTCTCCGGCCCATCGTCGGATTCAACTTGAAGGAGCGTTTCATAGTCCTGGCCGCCGTAGAAGATGCCGATGATGGATATTTTCTCGTTGTCCACGTTGAAAGCGATCACGGCGCGCTTTTTGTAGTTGGTGATGCGCAGCCCCGGCCTCACGTCATCGCGCACAGTACCGCGATGGGGGAACGCACACAAGCTCTCGCAGTAGCTGACGATAGCCTCCGTGTACCCGGCTGCTATATCGGATGAGGCCGCATCGGCAATGTAGCGGTACAGAGCCACAAGTTGTTCCTCGGCCTCGGGGGAAAAAATGACACGATAGCTCATCGTGCCTTGGCGTGCTCGGCGGCTAGGCGGGCACGCACCTTGTCGATGGTAACAGCTCGGGTTGGATCGGCTTTCAACGCATCGTATGCCGGTCCGACCTGGTGGTTCAGCCAGGTTTCGACAGCCCGATCGCGCGCCAGGAGCGCACGCAGACCGTCGCGGATGACTTCGCTTTCCGACGCGTACTCACCAGTCCGCACCTTGGCCTTCACTATGTCCGCCATGTCCAGCGGCAGGGTGATGCTCAGTTGCTGAGTTGTTCGCATGGTAGACTCCGATCGATTGATAGGATTTAATCCTATTCCAATCTTCGCCAAGAGTCCAGCCTTGTTGTCGCTTTCGGAAGGCGACTGCACCATTTTGCTGACTCAGAGGCTGAGAGTTTTTCGAACGTGCCCGAGCAGCGCGCCAGAAGGTGGCCGATCGAGGCGCAAAGCACAGCCATAGCTCGGGCAATGGCGAGCATTTGCAACGACGAGCGAGCGGGAAGACCAAGCGCGACGGCGCCAAGACAGACTTCTCGCGGGGTGACAATCCTTGCAACACCCCATCTCCACCAAACCGGGGACCACCGAAACCGAGCGAAACCGCGAAACCGGACGCGAAACCGGGGACAGACCCCTGTTTCGCGGAAACGTACGTGTTACGCGCCGCGCTTTCACGACTCCAGCGTTCCAAAGGAACAGGGGGCTGTCCCCAGTTGTACGCATCCGGCCAGTCCGTTTCGACGGGCGCCCCTCGCATGTCGGACTATTCAAACCCAAGCGCTAACGCTCGTGGCCGCAATGCCGCTGCTACGGCTTTCCAGAATTCAGCGTCCTCTGGCCGTAACGCGCTCCTTGCTTTCCCTGCAAGCTTTTCTGCGTGAATGTGAGCCCGCTGCCCATAATCGAGACTAAGCTGGTGTGCTTCTCGGTCTACAGCAATCCAATCAACTTCCATAACCAGCTGCTTAACGTACGAGATAACTGGCTGCTGGAGCGCGCAGCGCGGAAGCAGTCCGGTTGATTGGAAAGTTGGAACCCTCAGTCCTGTTGCATAGAGCCCCAGCCATCATTGCGCCCTCCAAAAGTGGCCGCATCATCACCCAGCTGATTTTCGTAGCCTGTGATGTTTTCGTGAGTTGGCTCCATGAACGGATGTGCGGCTACTTGCCAGGGCATTTCATCGTCTCCATCGTACGATGAAAATGACACTTTCTGGTCGTTCTTGAGCAGATGGATAGCGAACTTTAGGGCCGCATCTTCCGTAGGAAAGATTACGGAGAAATCGATTTCGCGCGATTTTGAAAGATTGTCGCCGTTTTCCTTCATGCGCAAAAGTACATCGCCGTTCTCGTCGTAGGGAAACTGCTTGCAGTCACGTTCCATTACTCCTCCTAAGTCTGCTAACGTTGAGCTGAGCGGCGGGCCGCCCGTGAATTAAAGGATGAACTGCGCCGTATCCGGCATACGGGCCGTGAATATCGAAGCCTCTCGATTGCTTGGTTGACTAACGCCGTAAAGCTTTGTCGCTTTGAGCGTCGGGGCGCTCTTTTTTCTAAATAGTTTCAAATCCAAATAAAGTTAGGTTCTATGCGCTAGATACACCTGAACAGCCCGATAACACGGACCGTTAATTTCCCACAGGAGGTAACCAAAGAACAATCCGCCGCAAAGGAACGGCAAAAGCCAGGCCACCCATTCCGGCGCCTCCGAGGCCGCAGCAACATAGATATACGAAAGTACGATACCGAATGCACCCACCAGCACCGCCCAAAACCGAACTTCTCCCCACCGAGCGTGCCGTTTAAGAGCCTCTGCGATGATGTGGCGCTGCTCGGCACGCGATAGGTTTTTCAGTTGTGGATACTGCGTCGCCTTCCAGTACATGTGCACCTAACGTTTTTATTTCAGCCGCGCCGAAGGCGTCGGTTGGAATGAGTTATTGGGCAGCGGATTAGCTGAAAAACTGAACTATTTCATTGTCGTCGGCAACCATGTGGTCGGTAATGTGAAACACATCTTTGATCCATTCATGAACAAGCGATTCTTCGCGGTTTTGAATTCTGCCGAGGAAAGTCACGTCATTCCAACCCGATTCGTGAGCGTCAATCATATGGACGTTGAAGCAGTCGTCCCGCCATGTTATTTGAAAGGGAAACGCTACGCGTGCCTCTGGCCCAACAGCATCGTCACCCCACTCACCTAATCCAATAATTCCACTTAGCACCTTTTCATTGTGATCAGGTGTGAATGATGCGTAGTAGACCGCGAACGCATCGTTGTCCCTATAAACCAAACGAGTCAGTCTGACTGTCGTCTTGCCGCAGCACTCGCAACGTGATTCGATCGGCGTTTCAAATTCAATTCGGATCATATAAGGAACCTGCACAACGTGTAAATTCAGGCACGCCAAAGGCGTCGCTTGGAATGCTTGTTTAGCCGGGCTACCAATGTACCTCTTCAGCAGTGAGTAGCTCGGCTCCCTTTGCCTTTAGTCGGCGAAGCAATCCGAGCACTTTTTCACTTGCAAGCAAATGTGAGCGGTACTCAACGTCCCGGGCCAGATGGCGCTCACCAAGGCAATTAGGTCTGTGGCGCAGTTTTCTAAATCCCATGATTTGCTCGGTTTCCGGCACCATGAAATAATTTGAGCATGCATGATCAATGGCGGGAACACAGGTCGTGGCATTCAGAAAGGAATAATCGTCCAGTTGCATGTCCGTAGCCACAACGACGGTTGGAATGGACTGAAAATCATCCTCACACAGTTCCCGCAGCGCATGAATCAACCGTTTACTGAGGAGTGGTACAAGAGCGCTATTTGGCAAGCAGTCATATACAAGTAGCTGCTTGGCTGTAATGGAGAAGTGGACGACGGGCTTGGCCTCCGGCAGCACAATTCTTTGCCCTTCCAACAGCATGAACCGATCGAACGGTATGGTCGTGTCGTAAGCACCAATGGCCTTTTGAGGATATTTATCAGGAATTCGCCAGAGTAGGGGCATTTGGAGGGCTAACATTGTGGTGAGCGGATGGCCGCGCTAGAGATAAATGCTGAATTGCGCCGTTCCCGACCAGTCCGCTCGACCTGACTGTTGGACGAAACTTACACTTGGCTCTACCATTCTAAAACGTCGTCGTCAACATCGGTGCCGATAACAGCATCCAGTTGCTTTGCAACCCTTGCAACGACGATGCGAATAGGATTTGCTGGGTCGTCGAAGTCTTCGTCGTACTCTGTGATCAAGGCGCCACGCCGGAACCGTAGAAACGGTAGCCACTGCTCGTGAACCAATATCTCGGAATCCGCCTCGCCGAGAGGCAATGTGATTTTCAGTTTAGTGCCGGGATTCATCCCAACGTGTGGCTCACTTCGCATTTGGAGATCGTCACACGAAGCGACAACGCTTCGCCACTCGTCAACGGAAATGCGCTCTGCCATACTGCCACGTCTCTCAATTATTAATGCAATACTCATATAGCGCCCGTAAGTAAGTCCCGATGGGACGCTGCTTATTCCGAAAAAATGCCTAGACGATAAAAAAAGAACGTTTTTTCTTTTAATATTAATCGATTAGTTCACTTTAGCACACCCTAACGAGAAACTGCCAACCCACCTTTAAGATTAAAATCTTGGAGTACAACCACGTAGCCCAATGATCCGGGTGAAGTTGCCGCATTCCGCGCGAAGGCAAGGGATTTCGGATCCTCAATCGCCGAGTCAAACGCGCACCATTCGTCGTACATCTCAAAGGAAATATCACCGCTCGACCGAATCCTTGCCGCGAAACTGATCGTTCCCGGCCGGCACGCGGCGTGACAATCCTTGCAACACCCCATCTCCCCCGCCTGTGCCGGCGCAAAGCCGCGCACATGAGAATTATGCGAATCTTGATAAAGATGCGAAACCCTGTTACCTTCTAAGTTCTAACGGAAGGACGCCATGGATACCTGGGACAACGACGCGGCAACCGGCGCGGGCTGGGCCGAGCAACTGCTCGAACGCTTCACGATCGAGGTCCACGACCGGCTCGGCGCCACCCTGCCGCGCAAGGAGCAGGCCCAGGTGGTCGCCATCGCCCGCCAAGCCCTGAGCCAGACCATCGGCTCGCTCAACAAGGGCGCACGCTCCGGCACCCTGCCCGTCGAGCGCCTCAAGGCCGCAGAAGTAATATCCCAAGGCAAAGTGGTCATGTCCCAGGCCACGCTGTACCGGGCCGCCGACCAGGGCCGCTTTTACTGCACCACGCCGGGCGGGCGCAGCATCGGCAAAGAATTTCCCGCGTGGCAGTTCGTCGACCCCGTGCCGGAACTCATCTCCGCGGTGCTGGCCCAACTGGCCGGACGCCCGGCCAGCGAAGTGCACGCCTTCTGGGTCACGGCCGCCGACGAACTCAACGAGCTCTGTCCTGCCGAAGTGCTCGCCGGCATGCCCTTCGCCACCCGCTCCGAGCTCCATCCAAGCCAACAAGCACTGCTGCGGATCGGCGCGCGCGTCCGCCAAAGCAAGCTCATCGAGTTTGCGGCAACACAGTCCTCCTCAAAGGCGGACGTTATAGGCTGAGCACATGCTCGCCAGCCACCCTCCCCTGACTCCCCCCAAAGACATCGCCCGCCGCCTGCCCGATCCGGCTTTGCTTCAGCGTACGCTTCGTAACAATATTGTCGTTTTGCCGACCGGCAGCACCCTCGCGCGCGCCGCGTGGAACCCCGCTTCGGTGCTGCCCGCGCAAGTCAATACGACTTACCGCTTCGGCCCGCCCGCGCAAAGCCGCGCGGCCGACGGCAGCTTTCCGTTCCACTGGATTTATGCGGCGCACATGCCGATGACGGCCGTCTGGGAGGCCGGCCTGTGCCTCAACGATGTGACGCGGCCGGGATCGTTCTACGTGGCGCCGGGCGCGCCCGAGGCCTTGATCGTCACCTTCGGGCTGCGGGCGCCGCTGGTGCTGTTCGATGCCAACGGATTGGTGTTGAGCAAACTCGGGATTTTCGACGAGGTGTCCTCGCCCGACCATGCTTGGTCGCAATGGTTCGGCTGCATGGTCGACGCGCTGGTCGCCGCCGAGGACGGGCGCGTGCACGGCTTTCGCTATCCCTCGCGCAAGCACTGCGGGCACGAGGCGCTGGCCTTGTCCTCGCGCGAGTTGGCGATGCTGCGGGCCAATTTGTCGGTCACGAAGCAGGCTTTCGGCGCGACACCCGAATACAAGGTCTTGCTCGAAGACCTGTGCCGGGTGCCGCCTCCCTGAGAGGCCGAGTGGGCGCTTACTTCCCCTTGTCGGCCGGCGCGTCCTGCTTGACCGGCGTGAACAGCAGGTCGGCGAAGTCGTAGCTGAAGTCGGTTTCCTTCGACACCGGCGCCATCTTCATGCGCTCGATGCTGCCGTCCGGATTGAGCGAGAACGAGACATACGCGTCGGCGTTGAAGTTACGTTCCTTCCAGCGCACGATGAAGGTGTCGTGCTGAAAATGCTCAAGCTCCCCCGTCAGGTCCGGCGTCTTGGAAAAACGCATCACGCGCCTGGCGCCCTCCTTGTTGATCGTCACGCTGCCGTACCACGGGTCGGTGTATTCGCCGTCGTAGCTCGCCAGTGGCAGCGAGGGTTTGGAGGCGACCATGCGCGCCGTGGTCTTGTCCTTCTGCCGCGCAAGCTCCTTCGCGTGCGCCTCGTGTTCGACGTCGCTGACGAGCTTGATCCAATCGGTGGGCGCCAGGCCCAGATACTGGTCGAGCAGGCGGTACTGCAGGGCGTTGAGCGCGCCGCCGCTTTCGGCGTTGGTCAGGATGGCGATCCCGAGCTTGGCGTCCGGCACCAGCACCACTTTCGAGTAGAAACCTTGCAGCGCGCCGCCGTGCTGCGCCAGTTTCAGGCCCTTGTAGTCGCGCAACTGGAAGCCGAGGCCGTAGGCGAAGAAGTTGGGCTTGGTCGCCGCCAGCGCCGGCTTCGGCTCGCTGATGCGGATCGGCGTGTGCGCGGTCCACATTTCGGCCGCCTGCTTGGCGCTGAACAGGCGCACGTCCTCGCCCTTGCCGTCCTTGCCCGGTTTGACCGCGCCGGCGATCTGGCCGCCGTCGAGCAGCAGCGTCATCCAGCGCGCCATGTCCTCGGCGTTGGTGTTGATGCCGACCGCGCCGACCGCGTTGTGGACCGGCAGCGCCCGCACCAGAGCGACCTTGCCATCGATTTTGCTGTGCGGGCCGGAGACGTTGGCCCTGCCCGCGTTTTCGGCCAGGCTGGTCGTGGTCGCGTCCATGCCCAGCGGTTTGAGGATGCGCTCGCGGATCGCGTCGCCCCACGGTTTGCCGGCCTTTTGCGCGATGATTTTGCCGGCCACGATGTAGAGCAGGTTGTCGTAGGCGTAGCTGTCGCGAAAACTCGTGGCCGGGCGGATGTAGCGCAGGCGCTCGATGATCTCGTCGGTCGTGAACTTGGTCGTCGGCCACCACAGCAGGTCGCCGGCGCCCAGCCCCAGGCCGCTGCGGTGCGTGAGCAGGTCGCGCACCGTCATCGCGTGCGTGACATAGGCGTCGTACATCTGGAAGTCCGGCAGGTGCCTGGTGACCGGGTCGTTCCAGGACAGTTTTCCCTCGTCGACCAGCATCGCCAGCGCGGCCGCCGTGAAGGCCTTGGAGTTGGAGGCCACCTCGAAAACGGTGGCGCCGTCGACCGGCGCCGGCTTGCCCAGTTCGCGCACGCCGAAGCCGCGCGTGGCGATGACCTTGCCGTCCTTGACGACCGCGATCGCGATGCCGGGGACGTCGAAGGTTTTCATGGTGCGCAGGACGTCGGCTTCGAGGTCGAACGCGGCCAGCGGCGCGGCCGCCGCCGCAGGCGCGGGGACGGCCGGCGCCGGGCCCGGGTCCGCCTGCGCGCCCGCGCACAGGGCGAGCACGACCGCGGCGGCGATGTGTTTCATGATTGGCACGGTGGCGCTTCCTTTATTTGGCGGTCATCAGCGCGCTGACGCTCTTCTGGGTGGCGGGGTGGTAGCGCACCTTCGCCTTTTTAAACACGCCCTCGGCCCAGGCCTTGTCCTGCGGGCTCTTGAGCAGCGCGGCGTAAAGCGGCTTGACGAACTTCTGGCGTCCCACGCTCATCAGGAAGGCGTTCAGCGGCTCGCGCACGTCGCGGTAGCCGGCCTTGATCGAGGCGCGGTAGAAGCGGAACGCGACTTCGTTGTTGCGCGTCTTGGCCAGGCCGAAGGCGATGTCGAGCTCCTTGAGCTGGTCCACGCTGGCCTTGCCGTCGATATCGTTGAGGAACTTCATCCATTCGGTGGCGTTCCAGTTCTTGGTGTCGAGTTTGGCCGTGGCCAGCGTGCCCTTGAGCCAGGCGTCGCGGTCGGCGTCGAGCCTGGCGAGGCGGCTCGAGACGGCGCGCGGCGCGCTCGACGGGATGCCCGGCGCGTACAGCCACTCCTCGAGTTCGGCCTCGCTCATGACGCTCGGATTCTTTTCGAGCAGGTTCTTGCGCAGGTAGGCGACGAACTGGTCCGAGGTCACGCTCTGGAACGCGTGCTGGTCGAACCAGCCGCGCAGGAACGGGTCGAACACGGCGCGCCCGGCGCGCTGTTCGAGCGTGCGCAGGAACCAGGCGCCCTTCGGGTAGACCAGGCCGTCGTCGGCGTATTCCTTGGACGAGGTGTCGGGGCCCTTGGTCAGCAAGGCCTGTTTGGCCGCCTCGATGTCGCCCAGCGACAGCATCGCCTCCTCCTGCTCGAGCTGCAGGTTCATGGTCGCGACCTCCTCGCCGTACAGCGACTCGATGATGCGGGTGGTGACGTAGGTGGTGAAGCCCTCGTTGAGCCAGAAGTGCTTCCACGAGGCGTTGGTGACCAGGTTGCCCGACCAGCTGTGCGCCAGCTCGTGCGCGATCAGGTCGACCAGGCTGCGGTCGCCCGCGATCATGGTCGGCGTGAGGAAGGTCAGGCGCGGGTTCTCCATGCCGCCGATCGGGAACGACGGCGGCAGCACCAGCATGTCGTAGCGGCCCCACCGGTACGGGCCGTACAGCGATTCGGCCGCCTTGATCATCTTTTCTGTGTCGGCGAATTCATATGCCGCGTCCTTGATGCGCAGCGGCTCCGCGTAGACGGCGCTGCGGCTGCCGAGGGCGCGCACGTCGATCTCGCCGATCGCGATCGCCAGCAGGTACGATGGAATCGCCTGCGGCATCTTGAACTGCCAGCCGCCCTTGCCGGTGGCGTGCATGTCGTTGTCGGCGCTCATGACCACCCGCAAGCCCTGCGGCGCGTCGATGCGGGCGCTGTAGGTGAAGCGCACGGCCGGCGTGTCCTGCACCGGCACCCACGAGCGCGCGTCGAGCAGCTGCGACTGGCTGAACATGAACGGGCGCTTGCCCGACATGGTTTGGGCCGGCGTGAGCCACTGCAGCGCGGCCGCGCCGGGCGAGGTGCGGTAGTGGATGCGGATCTTGGCCGGCTGGCCGGCGGCGTGGATATGCAGCGCCTGGCCCTTCTCGGCGTCGGCCTTGCCCAGGCTGTGCGCCAGCGTGGTCCAGGCGCCCTTGGCGTCCTGCGTCTGCACCTTCGAGACGACCAGGTCGCGCGTGTCGAGGTCGAGCGCCTTGGCGTTTTTGTCGAGCCAGGTCAGCGACAAGTCGGCGTAGCCCGACAGGGTCTTCTTTTTAAAGTCGGCCTTGAGGTCCATGTGCAGGGCGCTCATTTTGACCTGGTCGTAGTCGGCGTAGCTAAGCGGGTCGAGCGCGAGCGCGAAGGCGCTGCACTGCATCAGGACGGCGCCGGCGGTAACGCGCAGCAGCGGCGCCGCTGACGGGAACAAACGGCGGGATGGAAGCGGCAATTTTGTCATGGTCTTCTCGAGTTGGATGGCGTGGCGAGGCGCTGCACGCTGAGCGATGCAGAATATCACTAACGCACGGGCAGCGAAAGCGCCCAGTCGCGCGCGCGTATGTACGGCGCGGGCACGGCCGGCGCCCTTCCAGCGGCCGGGGTAAAATTGGCGCATGGATACACTGGACCAATGATCGAAGCCTTCCTCGTCTCGACCGGCATCGTCGCGCTTGCCGAAATCGGCGACAAGACCCAGCTGCTGGCCTTTTTGCTGGCCGCCAAATTCCGCCGCCCGCTGCCCATCGTGCTCGGCATTCTGGTCGCGACCGTCGCCAACCACGCGTTCGCCGCGGCTGTGGGCGGCTGGATCAGCGCCGCGCTCGGGCCCGACCTGTTGCGCTGGGTGCTGGGCGGCGCGTTCCTGGCCATGGCCGCGTGGACGCTCGTGCCCGACAATCTCGACGAGGGAGACGCCAAGCTCGCGCACTACGGCGTGTTCATGACCACGGTGGTCGCGTTTTTTCTGGCGGAAATGGGCGACAAGACGCAGATCGCGACCGTCGCGCTGGCGGCGCGCTACGACGCCATGTTGGCCGTGGTGGCCGGAACCACCCTGGGCATGATGCTGGCCAACGTGCCGGCGGTGTACCTTGGCGCGCGCGTGGCGGCCGCGGTGCCGCTGCTGTTGGTGCACGGCATCGCCGCCGCGGTGTTCGCCGTTCTGGGCGTGGCGACGCTGCTCGGCGCCGGCGCGCGGTTCGGGTTTTAGGCGCCGTGTAAAAATAGCGGTTAGAATTTTTTCAGCGCCCCGTCCTACGAAGGCGGCCGCGGATGCGCGCCCGAACCGAGCAGGCGTTCGAGCTCGAGCATCCCAACCGGCGGGCAGAAGTAATTTCCCTGCATTTCGTCGCAGTCGTATTGCTTGAGGAAGCTCAACTGGCCGCCGGTCTCGACGCCGTCGGCGATGACGCGTATGTTCAGATTGTGTCCGATCGCGATCATGGTCCTGGCGATATCGGCGCCCTCGTTTTGCGCGCTGATGTGTTCGATGACGGGGTGCGGGATCTTGATGTGGTTGACCGCCAGCTCGTGCAGATTGGCCAGGCTCGACGAGCCGCCGCCGAAGTCGTCGATCGTGAGCTTGATGCCGAGCTCGCGCGTGGCGCCGAAGATTTCCCTCGACAATTGCGGGTTGCGCATCAGGATAGACTCCTTGACCTCGAGCGCGAACAGGCCAGGCGCGAGCCCGGCTGCGGAAAGTTTTTTGCCGATTTGCGCGACGTAGTTTTTTTGCGTCAGTTCGCGGAAGGAGACGTTCATGGATAGCGCGAGCTTGTCGTGGCCGAGCGCGGCCAGGTGCTGCAGCATGAGGCAGGTGTGCTCGAGCACCCACTCGCCCACCGCGACGATCAGCCCGCTCTCCTCGGCGGCCGGGATGAATGCGCCAGGCAACAGGATGCCCTGCTGCGGGTGGCGCCAGCGCAGCAGGGATTCGGCGCCGACGATGGTGCCCGTGCGCAGGCACACGCGCGGCTGGAACGCGAGGAACAACTGGTCTTTTTCGATCGCGCCGCGGATGCCGGCCTCGAGCTCCTGGGCGGCCTCGCTGGTGCGGCGCATGGCCAGCGAAAAGAAGTGCACGTCGTTGCGCCCGGCCGCCTTGGCGTGGTACATGGCCACGTCGGCCGCCTGGATCAGTTCGATCGCGCTGGCGCCGTCGTGCGGATAGATGCTCACCCCCATGCTGGCGCGGATGTCGACTTCTTTGTCGAGCACCATGGCCGGCTTGGACAGCTCCTGGCGCACCCGGTCGATCATGCGCAGGGTGTAGCGCAGCGAAGGCTGGTTGTGTAGCACGAGCACGAATTCGTCGCCGCCGAGGCGGGCCACGGTGTCGCTGTCGCGCACCGAGGACTGGAGCCGGCGCGCCACCACGCGCAACACCTCGTCGCCGCCGTCGTGGCCGAGCGTGTCGTTGATGTCCTTGAAGTTGTCGAGGTCGACGAGCACCGCCGCGACCAGGCTCTTGTTGCGCTGGGCCACATGCAGGGCTTGCTCGAGGCGGTCCCACATGAGGCTGCGGCTGGCGACGCCGGTCAGCACATCGTGGTTGAGCGCGTGTTCGAGGGTCGAGGTGCGCACGATGGCGTCGGTGACGTCGTTGATGACGCCGATGAAATGGGTGGTCTCGCCTTTTTCGTCCTCGACCGGGGTGACGGTGAGGTCGTTCCAGAACAGCTCGCCGTTTTTTTTAAGATTGCGGAACAGGACCTTGATTTCCCGGTTGTCCTTGAGCGCCTGGCGCAGCCTGGACCGCTCGTCGGGGTCGTGTTCGGGCGCGGCCATGAAGCGCGCGTCGCGGCCGATGACCTCGTCGGCGCGGTAGCCGGTGATGCGCTCGAAGGCGCGGTTGACGTATTCGATCGGATGGTTGTCTTGCACGCAGCCGGTGATGACGATGCCGTTGCTGCTGGCGTGCAAGGCGCGCTCGCGCAGGCGCAGCTGGACCTCCTGTTTGCGCCGCTCGGAGATGTCGAGCCCCATGCCGCACAAATAGAGGCGCTCGTCGACCTCGAAGCGCGAACCGGTCAGCAGGTAGGGCGTGCTGCTGCCGTCGGTGGCGAGCAAATCGGCCTCGACCACCTGGACGTCGCCGTGGGTGAACGCGGCGCCGATTTTTTCGGCCACCTGCGCCTGCTGCCCGGCGGGGAACAGGGCGAGCGCGGGGATGCCGTCGAGTTGATCGGGGGTGCGCTTGGTCGCCACTTCGACGCGCTTGTTCCACATGACGACGAGCGCGTCCTGGTTCAGCACATAAAACGCGCCGGCGAGGAAGTCGACCATTTTCTTGAGGGGCACGCGGCCGATCAGCTCGTGTTCGGTTTCTTCGCCGCGGGCGACGGGGGCGCCGATGATGACGCTGTAGTTGTCGAACCTGCCCGACTGGGAATACTGCGGCACGAAGATCAGGTTGAAGGGCAGGACCTTGCCGTCGGCGTGGATGACTTGCGCATCGACTTGTTCGGCGTCGCTGTGCCAGGCCTGCATGGCGATCGCGAATTGTTCGCGCACGGCCTCGGGCAGGATGCTGGTGATCGAATGCAGGAGGATGTCGTCGGCCGCGTAGCCGAGCAGGCGCTCGCACGCCGCATTCCAGGACGTGATTTCGCCCGTCGGGCCCACCAGGAACGCGGCGGCGGGAACGTCACCGGGTGCGGGCATACTTTCCTCCACAGGCCGCAAGAGCAGGAGTTACGGCAGTAAGCTCTGTGATTAAGACAAGCGTGGCATTGCGCACGTTCCGTTGACGGCGCACAAAGCCGTGGCGGCTGATTGAAATCAGCGCATTCCGCCCTCGGCCTTGACAAAAGGGGCGTTCATTTTTTTTGGGCTTGGAACCACCCGCCGATGGATTTGTCCAATAAACGTTGTGCCAAGGAGGGCGTCGATCATGGTTGAAGAATTCACCCGCACCGGACCGTATATGGAGCTGGGCAGCTACCCCGTCTGGGCGCAGGAAATGATGCACTCGACCGTCAAGGCGAAACACAAGGTCGTCGACCACGAGTTGTTCGCCATGATGAAAGAGGCGGCGCTGCCCGAGCCCGAGACCAACAAATTCCTCGTCGGCGGCTGGCCCGTGATCGAACAGTTCCCCCAGTTCATGGCCGTCAACCTGTGCAAGGTGCAGTACGGGCGTTCGCGCGGCGAGGACATGGCGCGCAAATATCTGATGCGCAATATACGCGTCGAGCAGCACCATGCCGACCTTTGGACGCAGTGGGCGGCCGCGTGCGGGGTCGACAAAAAAGACTTGCTCGACAGCGCAGTGCCGGTCGAGACGCAGGCACTGAACCACTGGTGCTGGCACAGCTGCGAGCGCTCGTCGCTGGCCACGAGCATGGCCGCGACCAACCTCGCGATCGAGGGCGCGACCGGCGAATGGTCGACCCTCATCTGTTCGTCCGACACCTACGAGAACTCCTTCCCGCCCGAACTGCGCAAGCAGGCCACGCGCTGGCTGCGCCTGCATGCGCAATACGACGACACCCATCCGTGGGAGGCGCTCGAGATCATCTGCTCCCTGATCGGCAACCGGGCCGAGCCCAAATACGTGGCCTACCTCGCGCAGTGCATCTCGAACAGCTACGAATACATGGCGCTCTCGCTCGACCGCTGCATGTCGCACGAGCCGGTCGCGGCGCACTGAGGTCTCTGGCGCTTAGCCCGGGAACAGCATCCACACCGCGAACGCGGCCACCACGAATGCGAAGTACTGGAGCGGCATGAAAAAAACCGTGTGGCTCGGTTTCACCAACACGTATTTTTTCGTCCCCGGATCGACTTGATGCTCGCCCGGAATCTTGGAGATGCCGTAGCCGAGCACCCAGATGACCGCGGCCGACAGGCCGAGGAAGAGCGTCGGCGCCCAACGGTGGCTTGAGTAATAGCCGGAGCCCATCACGAGGTCCAGGCCCAACTGTCCGAGCAAACAAAAAATGATCGGGATGATAATGCCGATCAAACCCGCGCCTTGCCATATAACCATTACCGCACCCCATAGAATTGAACAGAAACCTGCACTGGATGAATCCACGATCGGCCAAATCGGTGCCAGAGTATGCCTCCGAATTCCAATTTTTTTCAATACAAAATGGCAACACTTAATCAGTCCGCAGCAGATCCCATGGCACAGGCAAAAAAAAATCCCACCGCGCAGGTGGGATTTTTTATCGGGCCGCGGCGGGTCGCCGCGCCCGGTTCACGCCATTACTGCGACAACACGCTGACGTCGTCGATGATGAACGAGGTCGCGACGGTCGAGCCTTCCACGCCGAGGAAGTAGACGCGCACGGTCTGGCCCTTGTAGGCGTTCAGGCTGAAGCTCTTCTGCACAAAAGTCGTGCCCTTGTTCAGGTTTGAGTACGTCGCCAGCGTGGCGAGCACGGCGCCGGAACTGCTGCGCACCTGTACCTTGAGCGTGTCGTAGGCGCTGGTCGTGGTCGTCTCGGCCGAGCTGACCTTGAGCCAGAAGCTCAGGTTGACGCTGGTGGCGCCCGAGGGGATCGCGATCTGCTGGTAGGCCGTATCGGTGTGCGACGCGCCGTAGCCGTTGAGCCATGCCTTGTACGAACCCGTGCGTGCCGGCTGCGAGGCGTCGTTGGTGATCACCCCGCTGGTCGCGCTCCACGATGCCGAACCCGATTCGAAACCGCCGTTGAGGATCAACTGGCTGGCGGTGCCGACGCTGAAGCTGACCGCGGTCGACAGCTTGCTGTTGCCGGCGGCGTCGAAGGCCTTGGCCGTGAGCGCGTGGGTGCCGCTGCTAAGCGTGCTTGACAAGAGCGTCATCGAATACGGCGCGGCCGTGTCCGTTCCCTTGAGCACATTGTCGACATAGAACTCGACCTTGGAGACGCCCACATTGTCGCTGGCCGTGGCCGCGAAGGTCTGCGTGCCGCTGCTGACGCTCTGGCTGGCGGTCACGGTCGGCGCGGTGGTGTCTGCGACCGGGTTGCTGATGCTGAAGGTTTGCGCGGCCGACACGCCGATGTTGCCGGCGGCATCATAGGCGCGTGCGACGAGGCTGTGGCTGCCGTTGCCCAGGGTGGTCGAATCGAGCGTCGCCGAGTACGGCGCGGCGCTGTCGGTGGCCTTGAGCACATTGTCGACATAGAACTCGACCTTGCTGACGCCGACCGCGTCGCTCGCCGTGGCCGACAGCGTGATGGTGCCGCTGGTGCCGCTTTGGCTGGCCGTGACCGCCGGCGCCGTGGTGTCGGCGGTCGGGTTGCTGACGCTGAAGGTTTGCGTTGTCGACACGCCGACGTTGCCGGCCGCGTCGAACGCGCGCGCCACCAGGCTGTGGCTGCCGTTGGCCAGCGTGGTCGAGTCGAGCGTGACCGCGTACGGCGCGCCCGCGTCCGTTCCCTGGAGGACATTGTCGACGTAGAAGTCGACGCGCGCCACGCCGACCGCGTCGCTGGCGTTGGCCGACAGCGTGATGGTGCCGGCGGTGCCGCTCGCGGCCGCCGTGACGGCCGGGGCGGTGGTGTCGCCGCCGGTGTCGGCGGTCTGGGTCACCCAGATCGGCGCCGACCACAATATCTTGCCGTCGCCCTGGGTCAGCTTGGCGTAGTAGAAATGTTCGCCGATGGCCGGGGTGATCGTGGTGTCGGCCGTGGCCGACAATTGGGTCACGGTGCCGTTACGGCCGGGCACGCCTTCGTAGATCACGACCGTGGCGACGGTCTGTCCGGTGGTGCTGGCGAAGTTGGCGAGCAGGTTCAGCGGGCCGCTGTTGGTGATGCGCGAACCCATGATGTGGCCGTTCGCGGTCAGCACCAGTTGCGAGTTCTTGTCCATCGTCGCGAACACACGGCGCGCCTTGAGCGCGTCGACGAAGCTGGTGGCCGAGAGCGCCGTTCCGCTCGGAATCAAGACGCCGGTGCGGTTGGTGTACGAGGCGCCCCAGTTGGCGCAATGGTTGTCCTGGTTGGTGCTGAAGGCGACGTGGAAGCCGGCCTCGAGCGCTTTCTTGCAGCCGCTCTCGTAGGTGCTGCGGCCGGTTTCGGTCTCGGTCGTGTTGGCCGAGAAAGCCGAGGTGTTGAGCACCTCGCACAGGACCATGGCCTGGTCGCCGTCGGCCGTGTAGCCGAGCGGGATTCCGTTGACCAGGTATTGCCCGGTCGACGCTGGATGGTTGAACTGGCCGACATAGCCGCGCTGGCGCATCGTGCTGTACAGGGCGGCGTAGTCGGTCTTGTCGGTGAAGGTGTCGCCGATCAGCTGGCCGCTGGCATTGTATTCCCACTGCAGCAATTCGGTCGAATTGAAGATGTTGAGGTGGCCGCCGTTGTTGATCACGCCCCACTCGAGGCCGTACACGGCGAGGAAGTCAGGGTTGGCCGTGTTGAAGTCGGACGCGGCCGTGAGGCCGGACTGGAACAGGGCCTGGGCGGCGGCCGGGCTGGCCGCCGTGTTGGTCGACGAGGAGCCGTCGTACATGTGGTTGTGCTCGCTGGTGACGAGCAGGTCGAGGCCGCGGTTCTTGGCGTAGATAAAGGCGTCGGACGGGCCGAACTCGCCGCTTTGCGGCGCGTGGCCGCTGCTGCAGCCGGCCACCGCGTCGCCGCCGTCGCTGTGGTTGGTCTGGCTGTGCAGGTTGCCCAGGATGACGGTGTACGGCAGCGAGGCCGTGGCCGGCGCGGCCATGGTGCCGATGGTGCCGCCGCCCGCCGCCTGCTTGCCGCCCTGCTTCATGGGCGTGAATTTCGGCAGCTTCGCGCTCGGCGTGGCGCCAACCGAAATCTCCCACGTTTGCTCGATGAGGTCGGCGCCGGTCGCGCCCAGCGCCTTCTCGACCGCGCCCTCGGAGGCGTCGGCGCGCGCGGCGCCGGCCGCCTCTTTCGACAGGGCCACCATGCGCACCTGGTAGATGCCGGCCGGCAGCGCGACATTGTCGACCCGGCCGTCCCAGGCCAGCTTGACGTCGACCGGCTTGGCGAACAGGCGCTCGGCGCCGTGCCAGCGGCGCACCACCGCGCCATTCGGGCTTACCACTTCGAGGCGCCAGCTCACGTCCTGCGCCGTCTTCACATACGGGTAGTCGAACGCGAGCGTGAAAACGCGCGCTTCGCGCTGCGCCGCGCTGGTGCCGGCCGAGGCCTTGTACGGCGCGTGCAGCGACGCCTCGAACTCGCGGTGGTCCGCTTCGGAGGCGAAGCCGATATTGCTGGCGGTGAATGCTGCGAGCAGGATCGCCAGCCGCGGCAGGCGTTTGAATGAAGTGGTTTGCATGTTGGTTTCCGATTGATCGTCGTTATTGTTATGCCAGTATTCGCCTTCTCAACATGATGAGTTGATAACGAATTGTGGCAACTATGCATGACCACAACATGACGCACTAATTCGATTTACCTTGTAAATTCATTCTTAATTGATATAAGTTGATGGAAAGAGCATGTCTTTTACTGATGGGCAATTCGACAACGGGGAGCGGGGGATGCTGGGGCGCAAGCACGGTACCGACCCGTGCTTGGCGTGGAGAAATGATATTTTTCCGTGTGTGGCGGAAATGATGAAAATGTCCAGAATTGAACATTTCCGGCTCGATATTTTTGACAATATTGCGTCGCGACGGAATGGGGTCAGACCCGGGGTCTGACCCCGGCCTTACTCCTTGCGCACCAGTTGCAGGCGCACGTCGTGCGCGCGGCCGTCGTCGACCAGCATGATGACCCGGTCGGCCTGGTCGACGCCGTCGACCACCATGCGCGGCTCGGGGCCGGGCGTGACGGAAATCGTATAAACGGTTTTCCGGAAGCGGTAGTCGAGCTTGAAGCCGCTCCAGCCGGCCGGCAGGTGCGGGGCCAGCGTCAGGCGGTCGGCCGCCAGGTTCACCCCGAGCAGCGACTCGATGATCAGGCGGTACATCCAGCCCGACGAGCCGGTGTACCAGCTCCAGCCGCCGCGCCCGACGTGCGGCGCCACCGCGTACACGTCGGCGGCGACCACATACGGCTCGACCTTGTAGAGCGCGCTGGCCTCGGGCGTGTCGCCGTGGCGCACCGGGTTGATCATGTTGAGCAGCTCCCACGCCTTTTCGCCGTCGCCCATTTTGGCGAACGCCATCGCGGTCCAGATCGCGGCGTGCGTGTACTGGCCGCCGTTCTCGCGCACCCCCGGCACGTAGCCGCGGATGTAGCCCGGATTGAGCTTGCCGTCGTCGAACGGCGGATCGAGCAGCTGCACCAGGCCGAAGTCGCGCCGCACCAGGCGCTGGTCGACCGCCTTCATCGCGCTGGCGGTGCGCGCCGGGTCGGCCGCGCCCGAGAGCACGCCCCAGCTTTGCGAGATCGAGTCGATCTGGCATTCGTCGTTGCTGTGCGAACCGAGCGGGGTGCCGTCGTCGAAGTAGGCGCGCCGGTACCACTGGCCGTCCCACGCGTGCTGCTCGACGTTGCGCGCCAGCGTGGCCGCCTCCTCGCGGCAGCTGGCGGCGAAGGCGGGGTCGCCGTGCAGGACCGCCACCTCGGCGAAGCGCTGCAGCACCTCGAACATGAAGAACGCCAGCCACACGCTCTCGCCCCTGCCCTCGTTGCCGACCCGGTCCATGCCGTCGTTCCAGTCGCAGGTGCCGATCAATGGCAGCCCGTGTTCGCCGAAGCGCAGGCCGCGCTTGATGGCGCGCACGCAGTGCTCGTACAGGTCGGCCGTGTCGCCGGTGTGCGGGAACAGGTCGTACAGCGACTCCTCGTCGTGCTTGAGCATGCGGCCCTCGAGGAACGGCGCGTGCTCGGCCAGCACGCTGGCGTCGCCGGTGCCGACCACGTAGCGGTGCGTGGCCAGCGGCAGCCACAGGTAGTCGTCCGAACACTTGGTGCGCACCCCGCGGTCGGACGGCGGATGCCACCAGTGCTGGACGTCGCCCTCGACGAACTGGTGCGCCGCGCACAGCAGCAGGTGCTCGCGCAGCAGGTGCGGCTCGGTGTGGATCATCGCCATCGCGTCCTGCAGCTGGTCGCGGAAGCCATACGCGCCGCCCGACTGGTAGTAGCCGCTGCGCGCCCACATGCGGCAGGCGATGGTCTGGTACATCAGCCAACCGTTGGCCAGCACGTCGAGCGCCGGGTCGGGCGTTTCGATGCGCACCGCGCCGAGCGTGTGCTCCCAGTGCGCGCGCACCTTGGCGAACGCCTGCGCGGCCGCCCCGCTGCCGCTGTATTGTTTGATCATGCCGGTGGCGTCGGCGTTGCGCCGCCCGCCCACGCCGAGCATGAACACGAACTCGCGCTCCTGGCCCGGTTCGAGGTCGAACCCGACCTGGATCGCCGCGCACGGATCGAGCCCGGCCCCGACCTTGCCCGACAGGCGCGCGCGCGCCATCGCCGCCGGATTGGCCAGGCCGCGGTTGCGGCCGATGAATTCGGTGCGGTCGGCCGTCACCGAGCGGTTCTGCGCCTCGACGTGGAAGAAGCCCACGCGCCCGCAGAACTCGGTGTTGTAGGCGTTGCGCGCGAACAGCGCGCCGCTGACCGGATCGACCTCGGTGGTCACGTGCATCGACGACTTGGCGCGCAGGTCGCCCAGCACCCACTCGACGTAGCCGGTGGCCGACAGGCGGCGCGTGGCGTCGCTGTCGTTGCGCAGCTTGATCACCGTGTACTTGACCGAGGCGTCCATCGCGACGAAGGTGAACAGGGTGCTCTGGATGCCCTCCTCGGTGCGCTCGAACACGCTGTAGCCGAAGCCGTGGCGCGTCGTGATTTGGCTGCTTGACGGCACCGGCAGCGCGGCCGGCGACCAGAACCTGCCGCTTTGCTCGTCGCGGATGTAGAACGCCTCGCCGCTGCGGTCCGACACCGGGTCGTTGTCCCACGGGGTGAGGCGGAATTCGTGCGCGTTCTCGCTCCAGGTGTAGGCCTGCCCGCTTTCGGAGACCACGCTGCCGAAATTGGGGTTGGCCAGCACGTTGACCCATGGCGCCGGGGTGCGGGTGGCGCCGTCGGTGCGGATCACGTACTCGCGCCCGTCGGGCGTGAAGCCGCCCAGGCCGTTCTCGAGGATCAGTTCGTGTTTGACGGCCGGGATGCCGGCGCGCGCCTGCCAGGCCGGCACCCGCTGCTCGGGCGCCAGCGGCGCCAGCGGCGCCAGCTTGGGCGGCGCCAACGTGCCGCGCTTGATCTGCTCGGCCAGCGTGCCGCGGCTGTCGGACACGATCGCGCGCGCCACCGACTGCATCAGCACCCGGTCCTCGTTCGAGATCTGGTCGAGCAGGCGCACGAAGATCCCGCCCGGCCGGTCGATCGCCTGGGCGTCGATGCCGGAGGCGATCAGGCCCATGATCTGGTCGTGCAGCAGCTGGCGGTAGCCCGACTGGTCCTCGTACCAGATCACCAGGTCGACCACCAGTCCCTTGAGGCGCCAGTACGCGTGCGCCTGCACCATCTGGCGCGCCAGCTCCATGTTGGCCGGGTCCTTGATCTGCATGAGCACGATCGGCAGGTCGCCCGAGATGGCGTAGGCCCACAGGCCCGACTGGCCGCGCTGGTTGCGGATCAAAACCGACGGATCGGCGCGCAGCGCCGCGTTCGGATAGATCACGGCGCTCGCCAGGCGGCTGTAAAGCTGGGCGTCGGACTCGCTCGCGTTGAGCTGGCGCAGCACCACCTGGCTGTGGGTCCAGGCCAGTTCGAACACGCGGTCGGCCAGGTTGCGGTCCTGGTATTTGTCGATCAGGTGCAGCGCGCCCTCGCGCGTCTCGGTCATGCCGGTGACCACGTCGAGCGTGACGACCTGGTCGGGCGCGAGCGTGACGCGGTAGCGGATCGCCACCACCGGATCGAGCACCGAGCCCTCGGCGCCGGCCAGCGGGCCCGGCTCGCGCAGCGCCTGCGGCGCCAGCGTGCTGTTGGTGCGGCCCAGGAACTGGCTGCGGCTGGTCTCGAACGAGGCGTCGAGCAGCACGCCGTCGTGCACCGTCATCAGGTGCAGCAGCCACGGCATCTGCTCGTCCTTGGTACGCGGGCGGCGCGTGCACAGGATGGCGTTCTCGTTGCGTAGGATTTCGGTTTGCACGAACAATTTGCTGAACGCCGGATGGGCCGAGTCGGCCGCCGCCGGCGCCATCACCACCTCGGCGTAGCTGGTGAACTCGATCGAGCGCGTCACATTCGAGGTGTTGGTGATGCGGGTGCGCCGCATCTCGATGTCGTCCTCGGGCGAGACCACGACCTCGGTGTAGAGGTCGAGGCCGCGGTCGTGGCGCCGGAATTCGGCGCGCCCCTCGCTGAAGATGGCCTCGTATTTGTTCGGCTCGACCAGGGTCGGCTGGTAGGTGGTGGACCAGAACTGGCCATCGACGACGTCGCGCACGTAGCAGAAATTGCCCCAGTTGTCGGAGGTCGCGTCCTCGCGCCAGCGCGTCACGGCCAGGTCCTTCCAGCGGCTGTAGCTGCCGCCGGCGCTGGTGACCATGACGTGGTAACGCCCGTTCGAGAGCAGCTGCACCTCGGGCTGCGCGGTGCTGGTGTGGCCCACGATCCGCATCGGCAGCACCGACTCGGGCGGCGTCTCGCGCAGGCCGGCGGCGTCGTCGCCGTGCGAGCGCACCGCGCCCACCTTGGGCACCCGCTCCTGCAGCACCAGCAGGGTGGCCTGCATCTGCGGGTCGGACTCGAAGCGGCGCTGCATCGGGCGCCCGTGCAGCAGGTAGCTCAGGGCCAGGAAGCCCATGCCCTGGTGGTGCGCCATGAACGAGCGGACCACGGCGAAATTCTGGCCGCGCGGCAGGCGCGCCGTTGTGTAGTCGATCGCCTCGTAGAAGCCGTACTTGCCCATGAAGCCGAGTTGCGCCATCCGTTCGAGGTTGGCGCAGGCGGCGTCGGGGTCCACCATCAGGCTGAGCATGCTGGCGTAGGGCGCGACCACGAGGTCGTCGGCCAGGCCGCGTTTGAGGCCCGTGCCCGGCACCCCGAACGCGCGGTACTGGTAATTGAGGTTGGCGTCGGTGGTGTTGTAGCCGGACTCGGAGATCCCCCACGGCACATCGCGCTGGCGCCCGTATTCGATCTGCGCGGCGACCACCCCGCGGTAGGTCTGGTCGAGCAGCGTGTTCGAATAGTTCGGCATGACCAGCAGCGGCATCAGGTACTCGAACATCGAGCCGCTCCACGACAGCAGCATCTGTTCGCCGCCGATCACGCACAACTGGCGTCCCAGCGCGAACCAGTGCTCCTGCGGGAACTGGCCCTGGGCGATGCCCACAAAACTGCACAGGCGCACCTCGGAGGCGAGCAGGTCGTAGTAGCTGGCGTCGAGCCGGCGGTCGGTCACGTTGTAGCCGATCGCAAGCAGGTTGGTCGTGGGGTTGTACATGAAACCGAACTCCATGCGCGCCAGCGCGCCCGCGCGCTCGGCCAGTTGCGCCAGCGCGGCCATGCGTTCGCGCGCGCGCGCGCTGCCCAGCGCCACCAGTTGGTGCAGCGCCTGCTGGCGCTCGCGCTCGCTCGGCGCGAGGTCGGAGCCGGGGCTGGCCATCAGGTCGAAGGCGGCCAGTTCGCGCAGCGTCGGCATGCGCGTCAGGCTCGAGTCGACCAAGTCCTGCTGGTCGGCCTCCATCCACGGCGCCAGCTCGATCAGTTCGGCGCGCGCCTCGCGGCACTGGGCGGCGAGCTTGTCGGCCCACTCGCGCAGCGCCGGTTCGGGCGCGGGGCCGAGCACGGCCGTCAAGGCGTCGGCGCACTCGCACAGGCGCGCCAGCGCCGTGTTCATGCCGGGCAGCGTGCCGGCGTCCGCCAGGCGCTCGGGCGCGAGCTGCTTGCGCATCGCCTCGAGCGCGGCGGCCACGCCGGGGCCGGCGTCGGTCGCGTGCTCGGCCACCACGCCGAGCGTGATGGCGATGCCGTCGAGCCGGTGGCGCGGGCCGATCGGCTGGTCGGCCAGCCCGGCCAAGCCGGGGGCCAGCGTGATCAGGTGGCCGGCCAGGTTGCCGCTGTCGACCGCCGACACGTAGCGCGGATGCAGCGGCGCCAGCGTCTGGGTGTCGTACCAGTTGTAAAAGTGGCCCTGGTGGCGCTCCATGCGCTCCATGGTGGCGAAGGTGTTCCCGGTGCGCGCGATGAGCTGGCGCAGGCCGATGAAACCGAAATCCCAGGCCGTCAGGTTGGCCAGCAGCGACATCCCGATGTTGGTCGGCGAGGTGCGGTGCGCGACCACGTGCACCGGATGCTCCTGCATGTTATCGGGCGGAAGATGGTTGTCCCCGGCGCCCACGAAGTCCTCGAAGAAGCGCCAGGTCTTGCGCGCCAGCGCCTGCAAAAACACGGTCTGCGGGGAGGTCAGCTTGGACGCCGCGCGCGATTGCGGAAGGCTGATCCACCATGCCATCGCCGGCGCGCAGAACCACAGCAGCAAGATCACGGCGGCCGCCGGCAGCGCCGACGGGTTGATGAGCCACAGCCCGAGCGCGGTGCCCGCCGCCAACGCGGGCGAGAACCACATGTCGGCCAGGTTGCGCGGCAGCGAGCCGCTGGCGGGGGCGATGCCCGAGGCGCGCCAGGCCAGCAAGTGGCGGCGCGAGGCCAGCATGCGCCAGCCGGTGCGCACGATCGCGTCGAGGCTGAAATACGCCTCGTACGGCAAAAAGGCGATCATCAGCACCGCGTGCGTGACGTGCACCCCGGCCGCGCTGAAAAAGCCGGCGAAGTGCTGGCGCCACAGGACGTCGTGCGGCTTGCCGGTCAGGTGGAACATGGCGTTGACCAGCGCCGGCAGGAACACCACCGACAACACCGCGGCGCCCCAGAACGCGGGCGCCGGCAGCAGCGCCCAGCACAGCAGCAGCAGGGCGGTCAGGGCCGGCGCCACCAAGCTGCGGCGCAGGTTGTCGAACAGCTTCCAGCGCGACAGCATCGACAGCGGGTTCTTCTCGCGCTTGCCGGCGGCGGCGGGCACGGTCGGCAGCAACCAGCCGGCCAGCTGCCAGTCGCCGCGGATCCAACGGTGGCGCCGGCCCACGTCCTCGCTGTAGCGGGCCGGGTAGGCCTCGTAGAGCTGGGCGTCGCTGAGCAGTCCGGCACGCAGATAGCAGCCCTCGAGCAGGTCGTGGCTGAGGATTTTGTTTTCGGGCAGGCGCTCGCCGAGCACGCGCTCGAACGTGTCGACCTCGTAGATGCCCTTGCCGATGAAGGATCCCTCGTAGAACACGTCCTGGTAGACGTCGGAGACGGTGCGCGTGTAGGGATCGATGCCGGCCTCGCCGCCGCACAGCTGCTCGTAGGCGGAGGCGGTTTCGCCGGGAAGGGACACGTTGACGCGCGGCTGCAGGATGCCGTAGCCGTCGATCACGCGGGTGCCGGCCGCGTCGAGCTGCGGCTGGTTGAGCGGGTGCGCCATGGTGGCGATGAACTGGCGCGCGGCGTCGCGCGGCAATTGGGTGTCGGTGTCGAGCGTGATCACGTAGCGCACATTGAGCAGGCCGCAAGTGTCGCCCTCGACGACCGAGAACTTGTCGCGCGCGCCGCCGCGCAGGAAGGCGTTGAGCGCGGCCAGCTTGCCGCGTTTGCGCTCGTAGCCGATCCAGGCGCTCTGGCCGGCGCTCCAGACGCGCGGGCGGTGCAGCAGCACGAACGGTCCGCACGCGCGCGGGCCGGCGGCCGGGTCGGCGTCGGGCTCGTTGCCGTACTTGAGATTGAGCGCGGCCACGCCCTGGCGCGCCAGCTCGACGAGCTCGTCGTCGCCCGGCATGGTCTCGCGCTCGGCGTCGGTGAAATCGGTGAGCAGGCAAAAGCGCAGGTTTGGGTCGCGGTTGGCCAGGAAGCGCACTTCGAGCGCCTCGACCAGCGCGGCCACGTTGTCCTTGCTGTGAATGAGGGTCGGCACCACCACCATCGCGTGCGCGTCCGACGGGATGCCGAGCTTGAAGTCCATGCGAGCGAGCGGGCTTGGGCGGGTGAGCTGGGTGGCCATGAAATTGACCAGCGCGATCGCGAGCTGGGTCGCGCCGAACGCGCCGAGGATCCCGACCAGCCAAAGCAGCGCGCCGCCGGTGCCGCCGTCGCGCGCGTGCAGCACCACGCTGGCGGTGAACAGCGCGGTGAACACGCCGATCGCGCCGAGGTAGGTCGTCAGCGGTGCCGAGCGCGCCGTTTTGGCGATCGCCGGGCCGGCCGCGAAGTCGGGCTTGAGGCGCCGCTCGAGCTGATCGAGGCCGGCGCCGACGAGGTAGTAGCCGACGTGGCGGCGGCGCTGGTCAAGCCCGCCGCCGGCCAGGTCGCGGTTCTCCTGCGCCAGCGCGAGCGCCTGCTCGGCGATCTCGACCTCGCTGCAGCGGCAGCGGCAGCGGCGGCCGAGCTTTTCGATCACGTGGCGGTAGTTGTCGCGGGTGGCGAAATCCATCTTGCCGTAGGTGCCGGAGGGGTCGCCGCGCAGCACCGCCTCGACCGGGCTCATGGTCTCGACGAACTCGCGCCAATCCATCGTGCCCAGAAAGCGCAGGCTGCCGATGCTGTTGCTGATCGAGACCTGGTCGGCCGCCTGCTGGCCGATATCGAGCTGCACCATCTGCTCGATGGTCTGGCCCGAATCGGCCAGGCGCATGGTGACCCACTGGAGCGCGAGCATCAGCGCCGGGCTCATGCCCTGCATGCGGCGCGACAGCTCGGCCACGAAGGCGCTGGTCATGGGCGGGCCGGAGCGGGCCATGTCGGCCACCAGCAAGATCAGCTCGCTCGGATTCTTCTCGGCCGTCTCGGCCATGCGGTCGGCCCAGTTGCCGGCCAGGTCGCGCTGGACCCGGTTCTCGTAGACGCGCGCGGCGACGCGGCGCAGGTTCTCGATGAGCGCGATGCGCAGCATGATCGGGATCGCCCACAGCTCGCCGAGCTTGAGGGCGGCCACGTTCTGGTAGGCCTCGACGAAGCGCGACAGGCTTTCGGGGTCGACCCGGCCGTCGCCGTGGGAGATGATCTCGAGCGCGATCTGGTAGACGCGCGGGATGCCCTCGGCGTCGGCGTTGGACAGGCGCGGTAGTTCCTTGCTGTAATTTTTCGGCAGATGGCGGCGGGCCGTGCGGATCTGTTCCTCGATGAGGTAGAAGTTATCGAGCAGCCACTCGGAGGCCGGCGTGATCTGGCGCCCGGCCTTGATGGCGGCGGTCAGTTCGGAGCAGGTCTTGGCGATCAGATCGGCGTTTTCGGTCAGGCGCGGCAGCAGACGGTCGGGGCCGCCTACCTTGCTCAGCGTATGCCTTTGTGCAAGATGTTTTCCGTGCATCGCCATCTGGGCGGCACTGAACAATTCGGAGCGCAGCGGCGATTCGTCGTGAATCTCGCGGGTGCGGCGGGCGATGTTTTGCCACGGATAAAGCGTATCGGACAGGATTGTGTTCTCTTCGTTCAAAACGGACCTCGCGTTGGGGCGTGAAAATCCAAACCACTGCGAGACAGCGGAATGCGACCGGGTGCGCGTCAAAGCCGGGTGATGAGGCAGACCGCACGGCTGTCCCCATGATAGTGAGCAATACCCGATCGCACCGTGCGCCAGCGTACACAGCAAAATCTTAGTGCCTGTCAGCCCCCACCGAAGGCGAGCACCACACCGGGGTCTGACCCCGGTTGCGTAATTTTTCGCTTTTGAATGCACGCCGGCGGCGAGTCCTGCTATGTAGACCTCATAAAAGCCCGATGGCGCCGGTCAATGTTCCGCAACCGGGGTCTGACCCCACTTTAGGAATGTTTCATAAGTGGGGTCAGAGGCTGAGAGTTTTTCGGGCGTGTCCGAGCAGCCCGCCAGAAAGCGGCAGATCGAGGCGCAAAGCACAGCCATAGCGGGCTATGGCGAGCATTTGCAACGACGAACTGGCGCTTTCTGGCGTGATGAGCGGGCATGATCGAAAGACTCTCAGCCTCTCAGACCCCGGTTGCGTAATATTTCGTTTTTTGCAGCGCGGAGACGGTGAATGGGATGGGGTAGGCGCGGTAAGCGGGCTCGACGGGATGTGCGCCTACATGGGCTTAGGAGGACTTCCCACACGGAAAAGTACTTGTTTAACGTCTAATGAAGTCATTGAATAACAAAACCGATCCGCAACTAAAGATCGCAGACGCCATGAACCAATTCTCGACATCCACTGCTGATTTACGCGACTGGGCTTTCGCCGCCGGCGTCCGCCTCGCCGACCAGAACAAGCCGCTGCTGGTCAACCTCGCAATCGAGGCCTTGCTCACCATTCACACACTCAGCTTGTGGGGCCGCAAGCGTCTGTGCTTGTGCCGCCCGGCAACAAGATCCGGCGTCGGCATGTTCGGCGCCCCGGTCGCCAGCTACGCGCCGTCGTGGCGCACCGAGCGCCGCCGCAACCCGCGCCGCCGCGGCAATGTCAGCCATGTGCGTTGCTCCCCCGTCGCAGCCATGCTGGCGCGATTGTCACAACTGCGAAGGGCGTCGCTCTACCGCCGCGCCGCCGAGCTATGCAATTTTGTTGAACGTGGGCCCCAGTTATAGATAAATGAATAGCTCGGCGTAAAAAAAAGCGGACCATCCCTTCGGATAGACCGCTCAACGGAATTAAACTTTAAACAATCAGGCAGCCAGCGCGAGACCTCCCGCCAGGTGCCATGCATTCCGATAGCCGAGGCGGTGCAGGCATCGCGCCGCGCGCACGCTGCGGTTGCCGCTTCGGCAAAAAAAGACGATCGGACGCTGCTCGCCGCGCAGCCAATGCGCCAACTGCTCCGACAGCCGCGACAACGGCACCCCGAGCACATCCCTGCCTTCCCATGCCGGCGCCATATCGACGGCGCGCTCGCACGGCTCGCGCACGTCGACCAGCAGCGCGTCCGGATGGGTCGCAAAGAAATCACTTAGCGCGCCGGGGTCGAGGTCGATCTCCGCATCGATGCCGGCCGCTGCCTGGCGCTTCTCCAGCGACTGCAGATCGGCATGCATGGTGCTGCACACCTCGTTGAACGGGTCGACCGCGCGGCACACGATGGTCTCCGGCCCGGCCAGCGCGGCCAGCCGGCGCACCGACTCGCGGTCGGCCCCGCAAAAAACGAAACGCGCCGCGTCGGCCGCCATGCTGCCGGCCTTCGCCCGGCCCAACAAATAGCTGTTCGCGTGGCCATCCCGCAGCCGCGCGAGCACCTGCGTGCCATGCGTGAGCGCCCCGGCGCTGGCGCCGTCGCCCAACAGCACCTGGTCGTGGCAGGCCGGCCAGCCCATCGCGTCGCTCCCCGCGCAGCGATGCGGCACCCCGGCCTCGGTGAGCTCCTCCAGCAGCGCCGCGCGGCCTGCGGCGACACCGGGCGAGGCGCCGGTCGCGAGCACCGCGGCCACGCCGAAATTTTGGGAGCGCAGCAGCGCGGCGATACGCGCGGCCAGCTCGGGCAGCGGGTCGATCACGATGCCTGCGCGGCTGGCCCGGTCCAGCAGCAGCCAGCTGCACGCGCCCTCGGACCACAACTGCAGCACGCCGTCGCCCGCCTCCAGCGCGAGCAGGTGGCCGGCGCGCAGGGCCTGGCCACAATGCGCGATGCGCATGCAGGCGGCGTCGATGAACGCCGCATCGGCCGCCGGCCCGAACGACATGCGCAGCGCGGCCGAACTGCGCCACGCCGGCAGCGCCATCGCTTCGAGCACGTAACTGGGCGCCGCCTTGGCCGACGAACACGCCGAGCCGGAGCTGATGCGCACCCCGGCCGCGTCGAACAGGTCGAGCAGCTCCTTGCTGGCAAAGCCCGGCACCGAGAAGTTCAGTGTGGTCGGCAAAGTGCCTTCGAACGGGGCGTTGAACACGATGCCCGGCAGGGCCGCCCGCAAGGCATCGGCCAGCTGTTCGCGGTACCTCGCCAGTTCGTCGTGGCCGCGCAACACGCCGCCCTGTTCGATCGCCCCGAGCACGGCGCCCAGTGCGGCGATGCCGGACATGTTCTCGGTGCCGGCGCGCAGGCCGGCCTCCTGGCCGCCGCCGGCCATCAGCGGCGTGAAGGGCGCGCCCTCGCGTACATACAGCATGCCCACGCCCTTGGGCGCGTACAGTTTGTGGCCCGAGAACGGCGCGTAGTCGATGCGGGTGGCGGCCAGCGCCAGCGGCAGTTTGCCAAGCGCCTGGACGCTGTCGACCATCCACAGCGCGCCGCCGGCGCAGTCGCGCAGCACCGCCTCGATGCCGGCCAGGTCCGAGACCACGCCGGTCTCGTTGTTGGCCGCCATGGTGCACACCAGCGCGGCCCGCGGCGCGAGATCGCGCAGCACGTCGAGCCGGTGCAGGCCGTTCTCGTCGACCGGCAGCGCGCGCAGCTCCAGCCCGGTGCCGAGCAGCGCGTTCCAGTGCGCCAAGCTCTCGGGCACGGCCTTGTGTTCTGTCGCGCCATACACGAGCAGGCTGCCGGCCGCCTCGCCGGCGGCTTGGCGCGAGCGCAACGCCCACAGCGCCGACAGCACGGCGGTCTGGATGCCCTCGGTCGCGCCGCTGTTGAAGACCACCTGCCCCGCGCCCGCCCCCAGCACGCGCCGGGCGCGCGCGCGCACCGCGTCGAGCATCGCCCTGGCCCGGATGCCGGCGCCGTGCGTGCTGCTCGGATTGCCGTAGCAATCGCTCAGCGCGGCCGCGGCGGCGGCCAGCGCGGCGGGCAGTGCCGCCGAGGTGGCGTTGGCGTCGAGGTAGATTTCAGCTTGCATAAGGGAGTGCATAAGGGAGGTATGGGGAAAATTATTCTGCCGTTGCGGAAGGGGCAGTAGTATATTACCGATCACTAGCGGTAAAAACGTCACTCAATATGCTTTCTTGACTCCATTTTTAGCACAAACATACTTCGCCATGGCAAATTCAGGAATGAATCAACTAGACAGGTTCGATTGCGCCATTTTGTCGGCCCTGCAGAACGACGCCTCGCTCTCGATTGCCGCTCTGAGCGAGAAGATCGGTTTGTCGAGCACCCCGTGCTGGAAGCGGGTCAAGCGGCTCGAGGAGGAAGGCTATATAGAGAGCCGCGTGAGCATCGTCAACCGCCACAAGGTCGGCCTGCCGGTGACGGTGTTCGTCAGCGTGCGCACCAGCCTGCACGACGAAAAATGGCTGGCGCGCTTCGCCGCCGCCGTGGTCGCGCTGCCCGAGGTGCTCGAGTTCCACCGCATGAGCGGCGACATCGACTACCTGCTCAAGGTGGTCACCACCGACATCGACGGCTACGACCGCTTTTATAAAAAACTGATCAAGACGGCGCAGCTGACGGGCGTCTCGTCGGCTTTTTCGATGGAACAGATTAAATACTCCACGGCCCTGCCGCTCGAACTGATTTCGCACGGCCTGCAGGGCTGAAAACCGAATATTTGCCGCGTCAAATCGTGAGATCATCCCCCCTTTCTTTCCCTATTGCTGTCCTTGTTTCTGCCCTCTCCTCCCCGCCCTCTCCTCCCTGCCCTGTTAACAAAGGAATCCGCATGTCGCCCAGCCAGTTGTCCCTCAAGCTGTCCCACAAGCTTATGCCGTTCGCCGCAGCCGCCCTGCTGTGCCTCCCGGGCGCCGCCAGCGCCAACTCCGAAACGGTCAAGATCGGCGTGAGCGGGCCGCTGTCGGGCGCGAACGCGTTTGCCGGCAAGGACAATGAAAACGGCGTGCGCCTCGCGCTCGAGGAGCTCAACGCCAAGCCGATCAAGGTGGCCGGCAAGACGCTCAAGTTCGAGCTGGTCTCCGAGGACGACCAGGGCGACCCGCGCGCCGGCGTGAGCGTGGCGCAAAAGCTGGCCGACGCGCGCGTGCGCTTCGTGCTCGGCCCCTACAACTCGGGCGTGGCGATTCCCGCCTCGCGCATCTACAACGAGGCCGGCATGCTGATGTCGACCGTCGGCACCAACCCGGACGTGACCAAGAACGGCTACAACAATGTGTTCCGCATCATCGCCAGCGACACCCAGATCGGCGCCTCGATGGCCTCGTACGCGGCGCGCGAGCTCAAGATCAAGCGCATCGGCGTCATCGACGACCGCACCGCGTTCGGCAAGGGCATCGCCGACGAATTCATCAAGCAGGCCAAAAAATCGGGCATGGCCGTGGCCAGCCGCGAGTTCACGACCGACAAGGCGACCGATTTCTCGGCCATCCTGACCTCGCTCAAGGCGAAAAAGGTCGACGCGATTTTCTTCGGCGGCTACGCGCCGCAGGGCGCGCCGATGACGCGCCAGATGAAGCAACTCGGCCTGAACGTGCGCCTGCTAGGCGGCGACACCCTGTGCAGCCCCGAGATGGCCAAGCTCGGCGGCGCGGCCGTCGGCGCCAACGTGCTGTGCGCGCAGGGCGGCGCGATGCTCGACAAAAAAACCGCCGGCGCCGCCTTCCAGGCCCGCTACAAGGCGCGCTTCAAGCAGGCCGCCGACGTCTACGCGCCCGCTTTCTACGACCAGATGATGTTCATCGCCGAGACCATGCGCAAGACCAATTCGCTCGACCCGTCCGTGGTCGGCGTGGCCCTGCACGCGAGCAGCTACAAGGGCGTGGCCGGCACCTACGCCTATGACGCGAAGGGCAATATGAGGCAATCGCCGGTGACGATCTACACCTTCAAGAACGGCGCGCCGGTGGCGCTCGCGAGCTACTAACCCGGGGCCCGCATGCAAGCATTGCGCACCACCGTTTTATTCGCGGCCACGCTGGCAGCCTGTTCCTCCCATGCGGCGCCGGCGGCCGCGCCCTCGCTGGCGCCCCCCATGCACGCCCTCGCGCCGTCGCAGCAGGCCATGCCCGCGCTGGTCGAGCGCTTCCGCCTCGACCTGGCCAGCCTCGAGCACCTGTACACGGTGCGCCACGGCGCGGCCCGCGCGGCCGAACTGCAATCGTTCTACCGCCAGTGGCAGGTCGCGCTGGCGGCGCTGCCGTTCGACGGCTTCGGGGTCGAGGACCGCATCGACTGGATCATGCTGAACAACCAGATCGGCTTCGCCCTGCGCGAGCAGCAGGCGCGGCAAGCGCGCTTCCGCGAGGCCGAGCCGCTGGTGCCGTTCGTGCGGCCGCTGATCGAACTGACCGAGGCGCGCCGCCTGATGCAGGCGCAGGACGGCCAGGCCAGCGCGGCCCAACTGCAAACGGCGGTGCTGGCGGTGCGCAAGGCGCAACTGGCGCTGGTCGAGGGCGACGACCATGCCTCGGCGCGTCCGCTGGCCAGCCGCAACATGGCCAACCGCGCGCTGCAGATCCTGGGCGCGAGCGCGCTCGACCTGAAACAATGGAACGCCTACTATGGCGGCTTCGATCCGCAGTTCAGCTGGTGGATCAAGCGGCCCTACGCAGAGCTCGAAAAGGCGCTGGCCGACTACGCCGCCATGCTCGGGGAGCGGCTGGTTGGCAAGGGCTCGGCCACGCTGCTCAATGTGACGGGCGACCCGGTCGGGCGCGCCGGCCTGGTCAGCGCGCTGCAACGCGAGATGATCGCCTACACACCCGAGGAGCTGATGGCGCTGGCCGAGAAGGAGCTGGCCTGGGGCGAGGCCGAACTGCGCCGCGCCTCGCGCGAAATGGGCTTTGGCGACGACTGGCACGCGGCCATGGACAAGGTAAAAAACCAGTACGTCAAGCCGGGCGAGCAGACCGCGATGGTGCGCATGCTGGCCAAGGAGGCGACCGACTACGTCACCGCCAACGCGCTCGTGACGGTGCCCGAGGTGGCGCGCCGCAGCTGGCGCATGGACATGCTGTCGGTCGAGCGACAACTGGCCAACCCCTTCTTTTTGGGCGGCGACACGATCCTCGTGGCCTACCCGACCGACGACATGACGCATGACCAAAAGCTCATGAGCATGCGCGGCAACAACCCGCACTTCGCGCGCGCGGTGGTGCACCACGAGCTCATTCCCGGCCACCACCTGCAGTTGTTCATGGCCGATCGCCACCAGCCGCAGCGGCGCCTGTTCGATTCGCCGTTCTTTGTCGAGGGCTGGGCCGTGTACTGGGAGATGCTGCTCTACGAGCGCGGCTTCGCGGCCAAGCCGGAGGACCGCATCGGCATGATGTTCTGGCGTAACCACCGCGCCGCGCGCATCCTGTTCTCGCTCGGTTTCCACCTTGGCAAACTGACGCCCGAGCAGGCGGTGGCGATGTTGGTCGAACGCGTCGGCCACGAGCCCGACAACGCGCGCGCCGAGGTGCGCCGCTCGTTCAACGGCGACTACCCTCCCCTGTACCAGGCCGGTTATATGATCGGCGCGCTGCAAATGCGCGCGCTCAGGCGCGAACTGGTCGACGGCGGCGCGATGACCCAATTGCAGTACCACGACCGCATCCTCGAGGGTGGGATGCTGCCCGTCGAGCTGGTGCGCGCGCGCCTCAAGGGCGAGAAAATCAAGCGCGACTTCGCCGCCGGCTGGCGCTTTTATCCCTGACATCCCCGACGCCTCCATTGCAGACAACCGGACCACACATGAAAAAATCACTCCTCGCCGGCGCCGTCGGCGCCGCCCTGCTGTTTGCGATCGCGCCGGGCGCGGCGCTGGCCGCGCCCTCGTCCATCGTGCAAGCGGCCGCGCCCGCCAAGAAGCAGCTCGACCTGCTGGCCGCCCACTACTACGAGGCGCTGGCCCGCTTCGATCCGGTCGGCGCCAGCGAGAACGGCGACAACCGCTTCGACGACCAGATCGGCATGACCATCGCGCCGCTCGAGCGGCTCGCGCAGTTCGACCGCTACCGCAAATTCGCCGCCACCCTGCAATCGATCCCGCGCGCGAAACTGGCGCGCGCCGACCAGACCAACTACGACATCCTCGCGTACGAGCTCAAGACCGCGCTCACGTTCGAGCGCTTCCCCGAGCACCTGCTGCCGCTGAACCAGATGGACAGCATGCCGGTCAACCTGGCCAACTACGCGGGCGGCCAGGCGGCGCAGGCGCTGACCAACGTCAAGCAGTACAAGGCCTACCTGAACCGCCTCAACCAACTGCCGGCGTGGATCGACCAGGCCATCCTGAACATGCGCGAAGGGATGCGGCAGGGCGTGGTGCTGCCGCGCGCGAACATGGTCTCGGCACTGCCCCAGTTTAAAGCGCTGGTCAGCCCGACGCCCGAGGCGAGCATTTACTACACGCCGATCAAGAACCTGCCCTCCAAGTTTTCGGGCGCCGACAAGCGCGCCCTGACCGCTGCCTACCGCGGCACCATCGCCCTCAGGCTGACGCCGGCGCTCGGGCGCCTCGCGGCCTTCCTCGAGAACGACTACCTGCCGGCGAGCCGCCCGAGCACCGGCTGGAGCGCCCTGCCCGGCGGCGCGCAGTGGTATCTGGCGCGCGTGGCCGGCCAGACCACGACCACCCTGGCGCCGGAGCAGATCCACGCGACCGGCCTGGCCGAGGTGGCGCGCATCCAGCGCGAGTTCGCGCTGCTGGGACCAAAGATGGGTTACACCGGACCGGCGGCCGAACTGCCGACCTGGGTCGCGGCGCAGGACAGGTTCAAGCCGTTCAAGACCGAGGCCGAGGTGATCGCGGTGTACCGCAGGCTCGACGCGGTCCTCAAGACCAAGCTGCCGGCCTTGTTCACGCTCATGCCAAAGGCGCCGCTCGACCTGCGCCTCGAGCCGGAATTAAGCCGCGCGACCGCCTCGGACCACTACACCGCGCCCGCCGCCGACGGTTCGCGCCCGGGCGTGTTCTGGTCGGTGGTGAACGATCCGAAGCAGTACGGCAGCACCGGCATGGTGACCCTGTTCCTGCACGAGGGGCAGCCGGGCCACCACTTCCACATCGCGCTGCTGCAGGAGATGGACCTGCCCAAGTTCCGCAAATTCGGGGGCAACAACGCCTTCACCGAGGGCTGGGCGCTGTACGCGGAAACGCTGGGCAAGGAGATGGGATTGTTCGACAAGCCGGAGGACTACTTCGGCCATTTGTCGGACGAGATGCTGCGCGCGGTGCGGCTGGTGGTCGACACCGGCATGCACACCAGGGGCTGGACGCGCGAGCAGTCTATCCAGTACATGCGCGACACGCTCGGCTACCCCGAGTCGAGCGCGCGCAGCGAGACCGAACGCTACATGGTGTGGCCGGGCCAGGCGCTCGGCTACAAGATCGGCTCGCTCAAGATCGCCGAGCTGCGCCAGCGCGCGGGCGCGGCGCTGGGCGACAAATTCAGCCTGCCCAAATTCCACGAGATCGTGCTCGGCGAGGGCACGCTGCCGCTGTCGCTGCTCGAGGCCAAGGTCGAGCGCTGGATCGCCGAGGCCAAGTAGGCCCGGGCCCGGCGGGGCCTACGCCTACATCTCGGCGTACATCTCGGCGGCCGTCGCGCGCACCGCCTTGAGCAGCAGGTCGGCGCCGGGCGAGAGCAGGTGCTCCTGCTGGCGGATGATGCCGAAGGCGTCCATCTTGCAGGGCAGCTCGATCGGCAGGATGCTCAGCACATTGAGTTCGACGTAGTACTTGGCCACCTCGAGCGGCATCACGTGCAGCGAATCGGTTTCCTGCAGCAGTGCGGTGATCAGCAGCAGCGCCGTGGTGTCGACCACGTTGGACGGCGGCTCGTAGCCGGCCTTGCGGAACATCATGTCGAAACGGTGGCGCAGGATGCTGCCCAGCGGCGGCAACAACCAGGGCAGGTTCGCCAGCGCCGCCAGCGACAGATCGGTTGATGCCAGCAGCGGATGCCCGACCCGCACGACGGCGCAGGCCGGCTCCTCGGTCAGCTCCTCATAGATCAGCCCGACGCTGTCGTCGCGCTCGAGGATGCGCCCGATCATGAAGTCGAGCGTGCCGCGCCGCAGCTTGTCGAGCAGCAGGCTGCTGTGCTCGAGATGCACGCCGATGCGCAGCAGCGGCGCCTGCGCCTTGACCTGCGCGATCGCGCGCGGCAGCAGGGCCATCGCGGGCGTCATGATCACGCCCACCTCGACCTGGCCGACCAGGCCGGCCTTGAGCGCGACGATGTCGTCGTGCGCCAGCGACAGGCTGGTCAGCGCCATGCGCGCGTGCCGGATCATGGTCTCGCCGTAGATGGTCGGCTCCATGCCGCGCGGCAAGCGGTCGAACAGGCGCACGTCGAGCATCTCCTCGAGATCCTTGATCTGCTTGGACGCCGCCGGCTGCGTCATGTGCAGCTCCTCGGCCGCGCGGTGGATGTTGCGGTGGTCGTCGAGCGCGATCAGCAGCAGCAGTTGGCGCGTCTTGAGGCGGGCGCGCAAAAACCAGTTCGGGTTCAGTGTATCCATCCCGTAATGTTAACACGCGCCATGGCGAAATCCGCCTCTCGCAACGTCTTCATGCACTATTTCGGTGCGCCGCAACCCGGGCTCGGATTGGCGGCCGGGCCGTCCGCCGTCTGCGGCACGAAGGCGATGGAACCGTCGGCCTTGTAGTGCATCTCCTCGACCGCGACCGAGCGCCGGAACTCGCCGCCGCCCGGCAGTTTCTCGTTGTGGTAGAAGATGTAGGACTTGCCGTTGAAGTCGACGATGGCCTGGTGGATCGTCTTGACGACCGCGTTCTTGGCCATGATCACGCCGCCGAAGGTCCAGGGGCCGGTCGGGCTCGGCCCGGTCTGGTACACCGTCTCTTCGGGGAAATATCGCGAATACGTCAGGTAGTAGGTGCCGGCGCGCTTGTGCATGTATGGCGCCTCGGTGAAGGAGTCGATCTTGAAGGTCTCGATCGGCCCGTCGAGCTCGACCATGTTCTCCTTGAGCTTGGCGTACTTGAGCACCGTGTTGCCCCAGTAGATGTAGGCCTGGCCGTCGTCGTCGATGAACACGCCCGGGTCGATGTCGTCCCACATGATGTCGGTGTGCTTGGTCATGTCGTTGGTGATCAGGGCGCTGCCGCGGGTGTCGACGAAGGGGCCGGTCGGGCTGTCGGACACGGCCACGCCGATCGCCTTGCCCGGGATCGTCTTGTGGTCGACCGTCGAGTAGAAATAGTATTTACCGTTGCGCTTGGTGATGTCGGCGGCCCAGGCGTCGCGCCGGGCCCAGCCAAAACTGGTGTACTGCACGGGCGAGCCGTGGTCGGTCCAGTTGCGCATGTCGCAGCTCGAGTAGACGCGCCACTCGTTCATCAGGTAGTCGGTGCCGCCCACGGGCGCCTCGTCCTTGCCCACGTACAGGTACACGCGGCCGTTGTCGACCAGCGCGGCCGGGTCGGCCGTGAAAATGTTCTTGACGATGGGGTTGCCCAGCGCGAGCGGGGCCGGGGCCGGGACTGCTGCCGGGGGCGCGCCGGTGCCGGCGCCGCCGGCGCATGCGGCCAGCGCGGCGGCGGTTCCGAGCGCGATGGTGGTGCGGTAAAAATTATGCATGCCTGTCTCCTGATATTGATAATTATATTGATTCAAGTGTTGCGGGCGGCGCCGAAGGTCATCACGCGCTGCACCAGGCAGAACACGAACAACAGGGCGCCGATCACGATCTTGGTCCACCACGAGCTGAGCGTGCCGTCGAAGGCGATCAGGGTCTGGATCGCGCCGAGCACCAGCACGCCCGACAGGGCGCCGGCGACATAGCCGTAGCCCCCGCTGAGCAAGGTGCCGCCGATGACCACGGCGGCGATCGCGTCGAGCTCGGTGCCCTGGGCGTGCAGGCCGTAGCCCGACAACATGTAGAACGAAAACAGCACCCCGGCCAGCGCCGCGCACAGACTGCTGAAGGCGTACACCAGCACCTTGGTGCGCGCCACCGGCAGGCCCATCATCAGCGCCGATTGCTCGTTGCCGCCGATCGCGTAGACGGCCCGGCCGAAGGCGCTGTAGCGGGCCAGCACCACGGCCAGCGCCAGCACGGCCAGCGCCAAGAGCGCGCCGGGCGAGACGAAGCCGCCCAGCACCGGCACCTGGGTTTGCGACATGGCCACGAACAGCGGATCGTCGATCGTGATCGAATCGATGCTGATCAGATAGCACAACCCGCGCGCGAGGAACATGCCGCCCAGCGTCACGATGAACGGCTGCAGCTTGAAGTAATGGATCAGCGCGCCCATGGCGGCGCCAAAACCGGCCCCGAGCAGCAGCACGCAGCCGATCACCAGCAGCGGCGGCCAGTGCAGCGTCTGCAGCAGCCAGGCCGCGACCATGGTGCTCAGCGCGAGCACCGAGCCGACCGACAAGTCGATGCCGCCCGAAATGATCACAAAGCTCATGCCTACCGCGATCACGAGCAGGAAGGCGTTGTCGATGAGCAGGTTGAGCACCACCTGCACCGACAAAAAGCCCGGGTAGGCGGCGCCGCCGATGCCGAACATCGCCAACAGCAGCAGCACCGTGACGAGCGAAGTGAAATACGGCGCGGCCATCAGGGCGCGCCCGCGCGCCTGCATTTGCATCATGCTGCCCTCCGGCGTGTGAATATTTTTTTAAATTCCGGCGATTGCGAGATGCACACCAGGAACACCACGACCGCCTTGACCACCATGTTGACCTCGGGCGGCACGCCCAGCGAATAGATGGTGTAGGTCAGGGTCTGGATGATCAGCGCGCCGATCATGCTGCCGACCAGGCTGAACTTGCCGCCGGCGAGCGAGGTGCCGCCCAGCGTGACGGCCAGGATGGCGTCGAGCTCGAGCATCAGGCCGGCGTTGTTGGCGTCGGCGCTCTTGATGTTGGAGGCGATCAGCATGCCCGACAAGCCGGCGCAGGCGCTGCAAAACACGTAGACGAAAAAGATCAACGCCGCCGTCTTGATGCCGGCCAGGCGCGCGGCCACCGGATTGATGCCCACCGCCTGGATGAACAGGCCGAGCGCGGTCTTGCGCATCAGCACGAGGGTCGCGGCGAACACGACGGCGACGATGGTCAGCGAGAACGGCAGGCCGAACAGGTAGCCGCTGCCCAGAAAAAAGAAGGGCTGGTAGTAGACCGTCACGATCTGTCCGTCGGTGAGCAACTGCGCCAGGCCGCGCCCGGCGACCATCAGGATCAGGGTGGCGACGATCGGCTGCAGGCCGACGGTGGCCACCAGCAAGCCGTTCCAGGCGCCGCACAGCAAGGCGGCCCCGAGCGCGGCGCACAGGGCCCACGCCATCGGTATGTTGCTCACGTAATGGGGTTGGCCGTTGTGCATCTCCATGGTGCCGCCGATCAGCATCGCCGCCACCGTGCCCGACAGCGCGACCACGGCGCCGACCGAGATGTCGATGCCGCGCGTGGCGATCACCAGCGTCATGCCGAGCGCGGCCAGCATCAGCGGCGCGGCGCGGTTGGCGATGTCGATCAGGCTGCCGTACAGGTGGCCATCCTTGATTTCGAGATTGAAAAACCCCGGGATCGCCACCAGGTCGAACAGCAGCAGCGCGGCCAGCGCCGCAAGCGGACGCAGCAGCGGGTGGGCCAGCAAGCGGGCCACGATGCCGGCCGGCAGCCGGTCGGCGGGCGCGCGGGCCGGGGTGCCGGCGGCCGCGGGGGTCAAAGGCCCGCTCATGCGGCCTCCCCGGCGATCACCTGCAGCACCGACGCGTCGTCGAGTTCGCCGCGCTGGTATTCGCCGCAGGCCTTGCGGTCGCGCATGACGACCAGCCGGTCGGCGCAGCGCAACACTTCGGGCAGTTCGGACGAGATGAACAGGATCGCCATCCCCTTGCGGCACAAATTGCTCACGTAATCCATGATTTCCTGTTTGGCGCGCACGTCGATGCCGCGCGTGGGTTCGTCCAGTATCAGCAGCTTGGGCGCGGTCACGAGCCAGCGGGCCAGCAAGACCTTCTGCTGGTTTCCGCCCGACAGCGTGCCGATCGGCGCCTCCACGTCCGCGGTCTTAATGCCAAGCCATTTCACGTAGTCCTGCGCCAGCGCGACCTGGCGCTTGAAGGGTATGGCGCGCAGCAATCCGGCGCGCGCCTGCAGGGCCAGGATGACGTTCTCGCGCACCGACAGCTCGAGGATCGCGCCCTCGTGCTTGCGGTCCTCGGAGCAAAAGGCGATGCCCTGCGCGATCGCCTCGCGCGGCGAGCCGAACACGCCCTTGCGCGCGCCCACGGCGATGCTGCCGCTGTCGGCCTGGTCGGCGCCGAACAGCAGGCGCGCCGCCTCGGTGCGTCCCGAGCCGAGCAGGCCGCACATTCCGAGCAGCTCGCCCCCGTGGATGTCGAGGTCGAGCGGCGCCAGCGCGCCGCGCCGGCCGAGCCCCCTTGCCCGCAGGAAGGGCGCGGGCGCGCGCGCGGCGGCACCGGCCGGCGCGGCGTCGATGCCGGCGTCGGCGCCGGGCGCATCCGCCGCCACGCCGACCATTTTGTTGACCAACGCCAATCGCGACAGTTCGCCGCAGGGGTACTCGCCCTCGCGCTCGCCGTTGCGCATCACGGTGATGCGGTCGGAGATCGCGTAAGTCTGGTCCAGGAAATGGGTCACGAACAAGATCGCCATGCCCTGCTCGCGCAGGCGGCGCAGCACCCCGAACAGCAGTTGCACCTCGGCCTCGTCGAGGCTCGAGGTCGGCTCGTCGAGGATGAGCACGCGCGCCGAGGTGTTGAGCGCGCGCGAGATGGCCACCATCTGTTGCACCGCCAGCGGAAAGCTCGACAGCTGCGCTTCGACGTCGATGTCGATCTGCAACTGCGCCAGCAAGACCCTGGCCTGCTCGCGCATGCCGCGCCAGTCGACCATGCCGGCCTTGCGCGGATAGCGTCCGATGAAGATGTTCTCGGCCACCGACAGGTTCGGGCACAGGTTCACCTCCTGGTACACGGTGCTGATGCCGAGATCCTGCGCCTGCGCCGTCGAGCGCGGCGCGATGGCCCGCCCGTCCAGCGTGATGCTGCCCCGGTCCGGCTGGTAGACGCCGGTGAGCACCTTGATCAGGGTCGACTTGCCGGCCCCGTTCTGCCCCATCAGCGTGTGCACCTCGCCCGGGTAGAGGCGCAGCGAGACATCGCTAAGCGCCTTGACTCCGGGGAATGATTTGAAAATACCGCTCAACTCCAGCACCGGGGTGCCGGATGTGACTGTCGTGCTCATAGAAATCCGCCCGCGCTTAGTATTTGCGGTTTGGATATTCTTTCGCCGCCACTTCGGCCGGGAACACGCCCTCCTCCGTCACGATGCGCTTGGGCACGGGCTTGCCGGCCACCACGTCGCGCGCCACCTGCATCAGTTGCGGGCCGAGCAGCGGGCTGCATTCGACCGTCACGTTGAGCTTGCCCGCGATCATCGCCTCGAACGCGCCTTTGACGCCGTCGATCGAAATGATGACGATGTCCTTGCCCGGTTTCAAGCCGGCCTCCTCGATCGCCTGGATGGCGCCAATCGCCATGTCGTCGTTGTGTGCGTAGAGCACATTGATGGCCTTGCCATGCGCCTTGAGGAAGGCCTCCATGACCTCCTTGCCTTTTGCGCGCGTGAAGTCGCCCGTCTGCGAGCGCACGATCTTGAGCTTGGCGTTGCCGGCGATGGCCTCGGCGAAGCCCTTCTGGCGGTCGAGCGCCGGGGCCGAACCCACCGTGCCCTGCAGCTCGACGATGTTGAGCTTGCGCTCCGGGGTCTTGGCCGCGTGCGCGACCAGCCAGCGCCCGGCGCGCCGGCCCTCCTCGACGAAGTCGGAACCGATGAAGGTCGTGTACAGCGTCTTGTCGGCCGTGTTGACGGCGCGGTCGGTCAGGATCACGGGGATTTTCGCGTTGCGCGCCTCGCGCAGCACAGTTTCCCAGCCCGACTCGACGACCGGCGAGAACGCGATCACGTCAACCCGCTGGGCGATGAAGGAGCGGATCGCCTTGACCTGGTTTTCCTGCTTTTGCTGGGCGTCGGCGAATTTGAGTTTGACGCCCGCCTGCCTGGCGGCGTCCTTGATCGAGCGCGTGTTGGCGGTGCGCCATTCGCTCTCGGCCCCCACCTGCGAGAAGCCCATCACGAGCGGCTTGGCGGCGCTGGCCACGCCGCTCGCGGCGAGGGTGGCGAAGGTGGCCAAGGTGGCGAAGGTGGTGAAAGTGGTGAAAGTGGTGAAAGTGGTGAGCACGGCGGCGGCGGCGCCGCCGAGGAAAGTTCTGCGTACGATGGTCATGGCATGTCTCCGTTGTTTGCGAACCGGCACTGCCGGACTCTGCTTATGCAAGCAGTGTAGGAGAAAGCGTAATATCCCTCAAATCACTTTTTTGCCTTGATTGATATCGCTTTTGATATGCTTAAATCATTGACGCAGCAAGCGCAGTCCGTACAGGCCGCCGGCGATGGAGCCTGGGTGGGCGACCAGTTTGACGACCAGCTTGGCCCCCGGCGCGGCCGGCGCCAGCGCATAGTCGACCGTGTAGATCTCGTCGCCCTCGGGCGCGCCGAGCGTCACGTCGGCGATGCGCCGGCCGTTGACGACGATCTCGAACCTGCGCCCCGCGTCGCCCGGCGAATAGCTCAGACGCAACACCCGCGCCTCGCCGCCCGGGTCCTTGAGCTCGTAGCTGAACCAGCCGCTCGCATGGCGCCAATGGCGGCCCTGGTTGACGCCGGCGTCGGCGCCCTCGCCCTTGAAGGCATGGTCCGACTCGGGTTGCTGCTGGCCCGGCGCGACCTGGTCGATGGTGCGCGCGTCGAGCGCGATCCGTTCGGCCTCGGCCTTGGCGGTCGCCGCCTGCAGCAGGTCGGCGTTGGCGGGCGTGGCATACGGCCAGTACATCGTGTAGCGCGACTCGTGCAGGCGGAAGAACGGGATCAGCCGGAGCGATTCGGCATGCAGGCCGCGGATCAGTCCGGGCGCCGCAAAGGTCAGCGGCTGCCCCGGCACCGGCTTGAACCTGTGCATGAATTGCCTGGTGTCGCTGACGAACATGGGCGCCGCCCCGAGCGGGCACACGGGCCCCTGGGCGATGTGGCCCATGCGCGAATCGTCGGCCAGGAAATTGAGTTTTTCGTTGGCGAACGGGGCCGTCTTGGCGGCCAGCACGATCGGCCCGTGCAACACGGCGTAGTAGTTCGACTGGTCTGGCATCTGCTCGAGCCGTGTGGTCATGGGCAGGGAGATGTCGACGACGTCGCCCTTGCGCCAGCGCCGCTCGACGCTGATGTACTCGCCGGGGCCGCCGGCCGCCTTGATGCGTTTGCCATTGACGCGCAGTTGCAGCGCGCCGCGCGCGACCCAGCGCGGATAGCGGATCTTCATGGCGAAGCGGGCGTCGCCGTCGACGGTGATGCGCGAGGAGGCCTGGTCGGGGAAGCGCGTCGACTGGGTCAGGCGCACATTCTTGGCGCGCCAGTCGAGCGTGGAGGCGATGAACAGGTTCACAAACAGGGTGTCGGGCGCATGCGCGTAGATGAACTCGCCATGGCGGGCGTGGCTCTCGATGCCCGAGCCGACGCAGCACCACATCGCCTGGTCGGGCTGCGAATAGACTCGGTAGTGGTTCGGCCGCAACGGTGTGAAGTAGGCGAAGCCGCCCGTTTTTGGCCGCTGCGAGGCGAGGATGTGGTTGTACAGCGCGCGTTCGATATAGTCGCCGTATTGCACTTGTTGGTCGTCCAGGAACAACATGCCGGACAGCTTGATCATATTGTAGGTGTTGCAGGTCTCGGGCCCCTCGACCTCGCCGACCATCGACGAGAAATCGTTTTCGTCGTGGAAGTGCTCCTTGACGCTGTTGCCGCCGATCGCCACGGTGCGCTTGTCGTGCACCGTTTGCCAAAAAAAACGCGCCGCGTCCAGCATGCGGCGCTCGCCCGTCAGGTCGCCGATGCGCTTGAAACCGATCACTTTCGGGATTTGCGTGTTGGCATGCAGGCCGGTCAGGCGGTCCTCGCCGCGCGCGAGCGGGTCCAGCACCGCCTGGTGCGAAAAGCGGCGCGCCAGCACCATGTACTTGTCGTCGCCCGTCATGCGCGCGACGTCGGCCAGCACCTCGTTCATGCCGCCGTGCTCGGCGCGCAGCATCGCTTGCATTTGTTCCGGGCTCAGTTGCGCGCTCAGTTTCAGGGCCCAGTCGGACAGGGCGATCAGCATCGCGCGCGCGTCTTCGTTGCCGGCGTACATGTAGGCGTCGCGCAGGCCGGCGTAGGTCTTGTGGAGGTTGTACCAGGGCACCCATTTCCCGTTGACCGAGAAGTTATCGGCCCGCATCGTCCCGCGCGCGATCGCCTGCCACACCTCGCTGCCGCCGGGGATGCCGCCCAGATAGCCGTTGCCGTTCTTTTCCTGGCACAGCTTGAGCGCCGCGACGAATTTGTTTAGCCGCGCGAGCAATTCCGGGCCGCCCGTCGAGGCGTGCATCAGCGCCAGCGCCGACAGGTAGTGGCCGCCCATGTGGCCGTCGAGGCCGGAGGACTCCCAGTTGCCGTAGCTTGGCTTGGCAAGCGGCAGGCCGGCCTCGCGCTGGAACGGCGCGAGCAATTTGTCGGGGTCGAGCGCGAGCAGGTAGGCGCGGTCGGTGTTTTGGGCTTCGAGGAAAGGCCCGGCGCCGAGGCGCACGTCGGACAGTGGAAACAGCTGGGCGGGCGCGGCGTGCAGCGCGCCGCACAGGGACAGCGTCAGCATGCCGGAAAAGAGGGATCGCATGGGTCTTAATAGGAATCGCATGGGTCTAAATAGGGATCGCATTGGTTTTTCTTCGTGAAAACTGGTGCCGCAGAATTCGTGTCGCTAGAATTGAGCAACACCAAAACCACGTCGTCCTCGCGGATGCGGGGATCCATGCTGAGCATGCAGTTATGCGCCTTCGAAAAATTCAGACCCACGGTTCCCGGGCCTGAAGGTTTACACTCCGCGAATATGCAAGCTCAGCATGGGTCCCCGCGTGCGCGGGGATGACGTTTGGTGGCCGGTACGGACCTCGAATCGTCCCCCTGGGTCCCCGCGTGCGCGGGGATGACGTTGGTTGGCGGGGATGACGTTGGTTAATTTAGTGATGGATTCGGCTGCACGACTTTTGA
>NZ_PXWF02000238.1 GCF_003011895.2 Massilia glaciei
TGGTGGCCGGTACGGACCTCGAATCGTCCCCCTGGGTCCCCGCGTGCGCGGGGATGACGTTGGTTGGCGGGGATGACGTTGGTTAATTTAGTGATGGATTCGGCTGCACGACTTTTGATGCCCCCCGCCGAGTATCGATATGTTATTTGACGCCCGGCAGGCGCACGCTCTGGTAGCGGTTCAGGTCTTGCTGATCGACCATTGGCCACAGGTCCTTGTCCCATGCCATCGGCAACACCTTGAGCTTTTGCAGGTATTTGTCGGCGGTCTCATACGCGTGCAGCACCAGGAAATCCTTGCCGTCGAAGCTGTAGGCGCTGTTGTGGCCCACGCCGTTCCAGTCCTTGTCGCCGGCCAGCACGAGTGAGCCGCCGCCGCCCTGCATGTCCTTGCCATCCTTGTCCAGATACGGGCCCGTCAGCGACTTCGAACGGCCGACCACCACGTGGTAGGTGTTGGCCGGGCCCTTGCAGCACAGGCCCCACGAGGCGAACAGGTAGTAATAATCGCCCTTCTTGAAGATGAACGGCGCCTCGATCTCGCCCGGCCCTGCGTCGGCCTCGCCGGCCTTGCTCATCTTGGACGGCGCGCGTCTGGCGATCGCGTGCCACACTTGCGGCTCGGCCAGCCTGGTGCGGGTGGCGTCGAGCTTGACCAGCTTGAGCCCGCTCCAGAACGAACCGAACGACATCCACGGCGTGCCGTCGGCGTCGTCGATCACATGCGAATCGATGGCGTTCCACTGGTCGCGCCCCGGCACCGATTGCAGCACCATGCCCTGGTCCTGCCAGCGGTAGTTGGGCGAGCGCGGATCGAGCGTGGTGTTGGTGGTCACGCCGATGCCCGAGGTGTTCTTGCCGAAACCGGAGACCGAGTAATACAGGTAATACTTACCGGCGTGGAAATAGATATCGGGCGCCCAGACATGGCCGTTGAAGGTCGGCGCGGCCTTGCGCGCCCAGTCCGGTCCGGCGGCGAACACTTTGCCCTCCGGCTTCCAGTTGCGCATGTCGGGCGAACTGTAGAAGGTGATGCCGGGGCCGGTGCTGAACAGGTAGTAGGTGTTGCCCTCCTTGGCCATGACCGGGTCGTGCACGTCGACCTGGGTGGCCTGGCAGGCGGCCACTGCCGCGAACAGGGGAAGGCAAAGCAGTGTGCGCAGCAGTGATTTCATCGTCATTCCATCGCAAAAATTAAAGATCAATCACCCGAACGGGTGCCCCAGATCGAGACGCCCTCGTTCGATTGGGCCGTGAAAGTTACCACGAAGTTGGACGCGTTGGTATTCCACTGGCGCGACAGCACGCCACTGAACGCGCCGCCCGTGGCCAGCGTGAGCGTCACCTTGTTGGCGCCGCCATGCACCCAGGTGCCGCTCGCCGCCCCGGACACGCTGCCGTCGGCGTTGAGCTTGATCGCCTGCGACGCCTTGATGGCCGCCGAAATTTCCTTGCCGTGGTTGACCATCTGGTAACTGCCCTGCGCTTCGGCGCTCGTGACCGCGGTTGCCAGCGTCGTGGCGCTCTTGCTCAGCGGCGCGTAACGGAACGGCGCGACCACCGGCCAACCGTTGGCGTTGATGAACACCTCGTGCACCCGCACCTCGTGCGCCTCGCCCATGTTCGGGAAACGCGTGTGGAAGATCAGGAAGCTCTGCTTGGTGACGGCGTCGTAATAGGCCGAATTGTGGCCCGGCGACACATAGCCGAGCGCGGTGCCGGTCTGGCCGCTGGTCAGCGTGAACTGGAAGTTGCCCATCAGCTTCTGGCCGTGCGGCGCGATCGAGGCGTCGTCGAACAGCGGCAGCGCCTTGTTCGATTTGACCTCGGCCATGTCCTTGCCGGCGGCGTCGACGTAGGGTCCGTCCGGATTGCGCGAACGGGCCACGCGCATATTGTAGGCGCCGCCCGCATCGAGCCCGCCGAACGAGGAATACATGTAGTAGTAATCGGCCTCCGGACTGTAGAGCACGTAGGCGCCCTCGATGCGGCTGTGGTTGCCGCCCATCAGGTGCTTGCCGTAGCCCTGGCCCGGCTTTGGCAGCCCGGTCGCCGGGTCCATCGCGAGGATGAAAATGCCGCCCGAGTAGGAGCCGTAGACCATCCACAGCTTGCCTTCCTTGTCGCGGAAGACGTCTGGGTCGACCGCGTTCGGGTGCACCTGGGCATCATACAAGTTGACGCCATCTTCGCTGACCTGGCCCCACATGCCGGACTTGAGGAACACCTTCTTGTTGACGTAGGGCCCCTCGATCTTGTCGGCCACGGCGACCCCCATGGCCGAGCGCGGCGAGTCGCCCTTGCACGTGTTGTAGTAGAAGTAGAACTTACCGTCGTCGAGCTGGATCACGTCGGCGGCCCACAAGGTCGTCACCTGCGACCAGGCGAACGCCTCGGCCAGCTCGGTCGTCACGTTGTTGAACAGCGGATTGGCGGCGTTGACGCCGTCGGCGAACTTGGTCCAGTTCATCAGGTCGGTCGACTTGGCGGCGGCGCCGTGCGAACCGAATACCCAGAACTCGGCGCCGACCTTGAGCACCGATGGATCGTGCACGCCGACATTGGCGAACGTCAGCGCCGGTTGCGGCGTCGGGGTCGGCGTGGGCGTCGGTGTTGGTATCGGCGCGGGCGTTGGCGTGGTCGAGCCGCCCCCACCGCACGCGGTCAGGGTCAGTGCGACCGCGAGCGCGCAGGCGCGTGTCGTGATGGTGGCCATGTTCAACCCTCCACCGACAGCACGATGACCGACTTGGCCGGCACGGCGACGGTCAGTTTTCCGCCCGCGGCGCGCGCGCTGAATGGCGCCGGCTTGACGGCCTGCGCGTTCTTAAAGGTGTTGTGCGCATCCATCTTGTCGGCGGTCAGCACGCTGCCGCTGACGGCGTTGACTTGCTTGCCGGCCACGTTGATGACCACGTCGGCTGCCTTGCCCGGGTTGGTGTTGACCAGCGCCAGGTACGTCTTGCCATCCTTGCCGCGCGCGGCCGAGGCGCTGATGCCCGGCACGCTGGCCGCGCCGAGTGTGTAGGCAGCATTGTTCTCGAGCTTGACGGGCAGCGTGGTCGCGCCCTGGAACGGCACATACATCGAATATGCGTGGTAGGTTGGCGTGAGCAGCATCTTGTCCTTCTCGGTGATGATCATCGACTGCAGCACGTTGACCATCTGCGCTATGTTGGTCATCTGCACGCGCTCGGCATGCTCGTGGAACATATTGAAGTTAAGCGCCGCCACGACCGCATCGCGGATCGTGTTTTGCTGGAACAGGAAGCCGGCGTTGGTGCCCTTCTCGACGTCATACCAGGTGCCCCATTCGTCGACGTAGAGACCGATCTTCTTCTCCGGATCGTTCTTGTCGAGCTTGGCCACATTGTTCTTGATCATGCCGTCGAGTTTGAGCGTGTTGGCGACGGTCGAGATCCACTCGTTCTCGGCGAACCCGGTGGCGGCGCCCTTGACGTCCCACTTGCCCGTCGGGATGGTGTAGTAGTGGAAGCTGATGGCGTCGGTGCGCCCTTTGAGCTCGCGGCTCAGGGTGTCGGTCCAGGTCGTATCGTAGTCGTTGCCGCCGCTGGCGATGAATTTCGGGCGCTTGTCGGCCGGCGCCTTCATGAGGTTGTAGTAGTTCTTGTACAGGTCGGTATAGTAGGCGGGCGTCATGTTGCCGCCGCAGCCCCAGGCCTCGTTACCGATCGCAAAATAGGCGACCTTGAACGGTTCATTGCGGCCGTTCTTGCGGCGCGCGTTGGCGAGGGTCGACTTGCTGTCGGAGGTCAGATACTCGAGCCACTCCGACATTTCCTGCACACTACCCGAACCGAGGTTTCCGTTGACATAAGCGTCGGCCCCGAGCAGGTCGATCAGGTCGAAGAACTCGTGGGTGCCGACGGCATTGTTTTCCTCGACGCCGCCCCAGTTGGTGTTGACCTTGACTGGCCGCTTTTCGCGCGGGCCGATCCCGTCCTTCCAGTGGTATTCATCGGCGAAGCAGCCGCCGGGCCAGCGCACGAGGGGCACGTGCAGTTTCTTGAGCGCGCCGACGACATCGTTGCGCCAGCCCTTAGTGTTGGGGATTTTGGATTTCGGACCGACCCACATTCCCTCGTAGATGCCGGTGCCGAGGTGCTCGGCGAACTGGCCATAAACGTTTTTATTAATCATCGGACCGGGCTTGCCGGCATCGATCGTGAGCTGCACCGGCCCGGCCGCGAAGGCCGACCCTACACCCGCGGCCGCAAGGGCCAGCGCCAGAATGCTTGATTTAACCATGTTCATGCTTGTCTCCAAATATATGTTGTTTGTTATCTAAATGCGGCTGCGATGTCCGCCTGAAAAACCGGGGTCTGACCCCACTTATGAAATTTTCCAAAAAACCGGGGTCTGACCCCACTTATGAAAAACCGGGGTCTGACCCCACTTATGCACTTATGAAATTTTCCTTAACCGGGGTCTGACCCCGATAGCGGAACATTTTTTTCTGTTCTGATCAGGTCCAGCCCGCGTCGACGACGAAGTCTTGGGCTGTGCACATGGCGCTGTCGTCGGCGGCCAGGAACAGCACCATCGACGCGATGTGGTGGGGCAGCAGTTCGCCCGGCAGGCATTGGTTGCGCGCGATCTGCGCGCGGTCCTCGTCGCTCACCCACAGGTCCAGCTGCCGCTGCGTCATCACCCAGCCCGGCGTCACCGTGTTGACACGGATGTTGTGAGCGCCGAGGTCGCGCGCTAGCGAGCGCGTCAGGCCCACCACCGCCGCCTTGGTCGTCACGTACACCGGGTAGCCGCCGCCCTTCACGCGCCAGCAGACCGAGCTGACGTTGATGATCGCGCCGCCGCCATTGCGCTTCATGCCCGGCAGTACCGCCTGGCTCGTGAAGAACATCGGGCGCTGGTTGATCGCGATGCAGCGGTCCCAATCCTGCTGCGATACATCTTCAATCAGGTGCCGGTGGTCGTTGGCGGCGTTGTTGACGAGCACGTCGAAGTCGCCCATCGCCGCCGCCAGCTCCTCCATCGTCGCTTGCAGGGCGGACACGTCGGTGATGTCGCAATGGCGGTACAGCGGCCTGCGGTAGCCGGCCGCGTCGAGCCGTTCGCACAAGGCGACGCTGGCGTCGCGCATGATGTCGACGAACGCCACCTGCGCGCCCTGCGCCGCGAATTCGGCCACGATCGATTCGCCGATGCCGCTGCCGCCGCCCGTCACAAATATCCGCTTGCCCCTCAGGCTGGCGTAGCTGGCCGATTTCTTCATAGCATCTCCATGCGTTCGGACCGTCACTCTGTGGTCAACGCGCCGTCGCGCCGGCGCCAGATGCCGCGGTCGTTGTCTTCCCTGAGCGCCTCGGGCAGCAGGCCCTGGGCCAGGTTCTGGTAGCACACCGGGCGCAGGAAGCGCGCGATCGCTGCCGTGCCGACCGAGCTGCTGCGCCCGTCCGAGGTCGCCGGGAACGGGCCGCCGTGCACCATCGCGGTCGACACCTCGACCCCAGTCGGAAAGCCGTTGGCCAAAATGCGCCCGGCTTTGCGCTCGAGCACGGGCAACAGGCCGCGCGCCAGTTCGAGGTCGCCCTCGTCCATCTGCAAGGTCGCCGTCAGCTGGCCTTCGAGGTGCTCGGCGATCGCCTTGATTTCGTCGGCGTCGCGGCAGGCCACCAGCAGCGAGGCCGGCCCGAAGACCTCGCCGTGCAGCGCCGGCTCGGCCAGGAAGGCCGCGCCCGTGGTCTTGAACAGCGCGGCCCCGCCCTTGCCCTCGGCCTGGGCGTTCTGCGCCAGCACCTCGACGCAGTCCTGCGCGGCCAGCGCGTGCACGCCACTGTGGTAGCTCGATGCGATGCCGGCGGTGAGCATGGTGGCCGCCTCGGTCGTGCCCAGCGCGGCGGCGGCGGTGCCGCAGAAGCGGTCGAAGTCCGCCCCAGCCACGCCCAGCACCAAGCCGGGATTGGTGCAGAACTGGCCCACCCCGAGCGTGAGCGAGGCGGCGAAGCCGGCGGCGATGTCCTCGGCGCGCGCGGCCAGCGCCCGCGGCAGCAGGATCACGGGATTGATGCTGCTCATTTCGGCGAACACGGGGATCGGCTGGGCCCGCGCCGCCGCCACCGCCATCAGCGCCTGCCCGCCCGAGCGCGAGCCGGTGAAGCCGACCGCCTGTATCGCCGGATGCGCCACCAGCGCCTGGCCGATGCCGTTGCCGGTGCCGGTCAGCAGCGCGAACACGCCGGCCGGCAGTTCGCACTGTTGCGCCGCGCGCACGATGGCGCGCGCCACCAGTTCGGAGGTGCCGGGATGGGCCGAGTGGGCCTTGAGCACCACCGGGCAGCCGGCCGCGAAGGCGGCCGCCGTGTCGCCGCCGGCGACCGAGAACGCCAGCGGGAAATTGCTCGCCGCGAAAACGGCGACCGGGCCGACGCCGATCAGGCGCATGCGCATGTCCGGCCGCGGCGGCTGCCGCTCGGGCAGCGCGCTGTCGATGCGCACATCCTGCCACGAGCCTTCGCGCAGCAGCGTCGCGAACAGCTTGAGCTGGTTCACGGTGCGCGCGCGTTCGCCCTCGAGGCGTGCGCGCGGCAGGCCGGTTTCAAGCATCGCGCGCTCGATCAGGGTCTCGCCCAGCGCCAAGATCTGCTCGCCGATGGCCTCCAAAAAGGCGGCGCGCCCGGCGTCGCTGGTGGCGCGAAACGGGTCGAACGCGGCCTTGGCCAGCGCGCAGGCCTGGTCGATCTGCTGCGCGTCGACCATGTGGAACGACGGCTCGATCGGCGCGAGCAGGGACGGGTTGTAGGCGCGGAACGCGGCGCCGTTGCCTTTGACGGCTTGGCCGCCGATCAGTGCTTCGCCTGTGATGCTCATAGTGGATTCACCTTCGAAAACGCGGTCGGGACCAGTTCGAGCTTGTTGCGCAGCGCGGGCCCGAACACGGGCGATTCGATCTCGAAGCTCTCGCCGGCCTGCACGCTGACGCCGTCGGCGAAACTGAGCGTGGCGGTGCCGAAGAAGTGGATGTGGACGTCGCCCGGACGGTTGAACAGCGCGTACTTGAAGTGGTGGTACTCGAGGTTGGCGATCGAGTGCGACATATTCTGCTCGCCGCTGACGAACGCCTTTTCCCAGCGCACCCGGCCATCGCGATCGAGCACGCGCGAGGTGCCGGCGATGTGGGCCGGCAGTTCGCCCACCAGCAGCGCCGGGCCGAGGCCGCACACGCGCAGTTTCGAGTGCGCCAGGTAGAGGTAGTTCTGGCGCTCGGTCAGGTGGTCCGAGAACTCGTTGCCGATCGCGTAGCCGAGGCGCTGCGGCTGGCCGTCGGGGCCGATCAGGTACAGGCCCGCGATCTCGGGCTCCTCGCCGCCGTCGAGCGCGAAGTCGGGCATCGGCAGGCTCTGGCCGCTCGCGCGCAGCACCGAGCCGTCGCCCTTGTAGAACCATTCGGGCTGCACGCCGCGCTCGCCGGCGGCCGGCTTGCCGCCCTCGACGCCCATGCGGAACATCTTCATGCTGTCGCTGAGCGTCTCGACGTCGCCGCCGATTTTTTTATGCATGGCGTCGCGCGTGTCGGCGCTGCCCAGGTGGGTCAGGCCGGTGCCGGTGACGTAGCAGTGGGCCTCGTCGGCATGGTCGAGCGGCGCGAGCAGGCGGCCCGCCGCGGCCACCTCGTCGTAGGCCAGCACGGTGGCGCCGGCGCAAGACGATGCCAGCGCCGCCAATCCGGCGCCCTGGGCCATCGCCGCCTGCGCCAGCGCGTAGGTGGTGGCATGGCCGTCGATCACGCGCAGCGTGTCGCCTTCGAGCACGCCGACCTGGCGTTCGCCCTGTTCATTCTTAAATTGCACGAGCAGCATGGTGGATCCTTGTGAGTGTCAGTGCGAGTGCTTGGGCACGGCCGAGCCGCGGCTGCCGACCAAAAAGTCGAAGTCGCAGCCCTCGTCGGCCTGCAGCACGTGTTCGATGTAGAGTTGCTGGTAGCCGCTTTTGGGGCCGCTCGGCAGGGTTTTGGCGCGCGCTGCCAGGCGCTCGGCGATTTCGGCGTCGCTGACATGCAGATTCAAAATGCCGCCGGCGCAGTCGAGCGTGATGGTGTCGCCGTCGCGCACGATGCCGAGCGGGCCGCCGGCCATCGCCTCGGGCGCCACGTGCAGCACCACGGTGCCGTAGGCGGTGCCGCTCATGCGCGCGTCCGAGATGCGCACCATGTCGGTCACGCCCTGCGCGAGCAGCTTGGGCGGCAGGCCCATGTTGCCCACCTCGGCCATGCCGGGATAGCCTTTCGGGCCGCAGTTCTTCATCACCAGGATCGAGCTGGCGTCGACCTCGAGCTCGGGGTCGACGATGCGCGCCTTGTAGTGGTCGAAGTCCTCGAACACGACCGCCTTGCCGGTGTGCTGCATCAGCGCCGGGGTCGCGGCCGACGGTTTGAGCACGGCGCCGTTGGGCGCGAGGTTGCCGCGCAGGATGCAGATGCCGCCGTCGGCCAGCAACGGCTGGTCGAGTTTGCGGATCACCTCGTCGTCGTAGACCGGCGCCTCGGCGCAGTTGGCCCACAGGCTGTTGCCGTTGACGGTGGGCGCGTCCGGGTGCGGCAGCAGGCCGCCCTCGCCGAGGCGCCGGATCGCGCCGGGCAGGCCGCCGGCGTAGTAGAACTCCTCCATCAGGTAACGGCCCGACGGCATCAGGTCGACGATGGTCGGGGTGCCGCGGCCGATCCGGGTCCAGTCCTCGAGCGCGAGCGGCACGCCGATGCGTCCGGCGATCGCCTTCAGGTGGATCACGGCGTTGGTCGAGCCGCCGATGGCGGCGTTGACGCGGATCGCGTTCTCGAACGCTTCGCGGGTGAGGATCTTGGACAGGCGCAGGTCCTCGCGCACCATCTCGACGATGCGGATACCCGACATGTGGGCCAGCACGTAGCGGCGCGAATCGACCGCCGGAATGGCCGCGTTGTGCGGCAGCGAGGTGCCTAGCGCCTCGGCCATGCAGGCCATGGTGGAGGCGGTGCCCATGGTGTTGCAGGTGCCGGCCGAGCGCGACATGCCGGACTCGGCCGACATGAACTGGTGCAGCGTGATGGTGCCGGCCTTCATCTGCTCGTGCAGCTGCCAGACGGCGGTGCCGGAGCCGATGTCCTTGCCGTTCAGTTTGCCGTTGAGCATGGGACCGCCGCTGACGACGATGGTCGGCAGGTCGACGCTGGCCGCGCCCATCAGCAGCGCCGGGGTGGTCTTGTCGCAGCCGACCAGCAGCACCACGGCGTCCATCGGATTGCCGCGGATCGATTCCTCGACGTCCATGCTGGCGAGGTTGCGCGTGAGCATGGCGGTCGGGCGCAGGTTCGATTCGCCGCTCGAGAAGACGGGGAACTCGACCGGGAAGCCGCCGGCCTCGAGGATGCCGCGCTTGACGTATTCGGCCAGCTGGCGGAAGTGGGCGTTGCAGGGGGTCAATTCGGACCAGGTGTTGCAGATGCCGATGATCGGCTTGCCCTGGAATTCGTGGTCTGGGATGCCCTGGTTCTTCATCCAGCTGCGGTACATGAAACCGTTCTTGTCCTGGGTTCCAAACCATTCGGCCGAGCGCAGCTTCGGCATTTTCTTCTCAGACATTCATTTCTCCCCAGATTGTTCTTGTGTCTGCGCCCTCGGGGCCAGACTATCTATGGAGGAATATTAAAGAAGGGAAAGATATCTTTCAAATCACTTTTTCTTCATGATTGATATCGAAATCGGTATGTCGTTGCGAGGGAAACGTGAACGCCGAACGTCATCCTCGCGAAAGCGGGGACCCATACTGAGCGGGTCTTTTACGCGGCGTTCGCACTTTCTGGCCCGGGAATTTTTCGGCGAAACCTCGGCCTGAAGGTTCGAGCGTCGCGTACAGGCAAGCTCAGTTTGGGTCACCGCTTTCGCGGGGATGACGTTGGTTATTTTATCGATGAAGATCGGTTTCTCGATTTCTGCAGCGTTAACCACCAGATCCCGCACCGGAGCGATTTCAGCGTGGGTCTAACGTTGCACCGAGAACCGGAAACGCGATTCGGTCTCGTATTGCTCCCCCGGGCGCAGGATGGTGTTGGCAAACCGAGGCTGGTTCGGCGCGTCCGGAAAGTGCTGCGGCTCGATGCAAAATCCGCCGCGGTGGCCGTAGCGCCAGCCTTTTCCGCTGAGCGAGCCGTCGAGGAAGTTGCCGCTGTAGAGCTGCACCCCCGGCTGGTCGGTGAACAACTCGAGCACCCTCCCCGACACCGGTTCGCGCACCCGCACAGCCGCCCCGCCCGCCCCCGCGTTGAGCACGTAGTTGTGGTCGTAGCCGCTGCCCCTGGCGAGCTGCTCGTGCGGCTCGCCGACGCGCGCGCCGAGCTTGCGCGCGCTGCGGAAATCGAACGGCGTCCCCGCCACGCCGGCCGGCCCCCCTTCCGGAATGAGCCCCGCGTCGACCGGCAGATAGGCGTCGGCGTCGATCGTGAATTCGTGGCCGAGCACGCTGCCGTGGCCGGCCAAATTGAAGTACGCGTGCTGGGTCAGGTTCACCGGCGTGGCCCGGTCCGTCTCCGCATGGAACTTGACGCCAAGCGTGTTGTCATCGCCAAGCGCGTAGACCACCTTCACCCGCAGGTTGCCCGGGTAGCCCTGCTCGCCGTCGACGCTCAGGTACGTCAGCGTCAGGCCGCACACGTCGCCGTCCTGGAACGGGGCCGCCTCCCACAGCACCTTGTGGAAGCCGCCCGTGCCGCCGTGCAGATGGTTGGCGCCGTCGTTGAGCGGCAGTTGCACCGTCTCGCCGTCGAGCTCGAAACGCCCGCGCGCGATGCGGTTGCCGAAGCGCCCGATCAGCGCGCCAAAGTACGGGCTCTCGTGGCTGTACGGGGCCACCGTGTCGTAGCCGAGCGTGATGTCGGTGAAAAACCCGTGGCGGTCGGGCGTGTGGATCTCGGTGATGACGCCGCCGTAATCGCTGATCCGCACGATCATGCCGTTGCGGTTGACCAGCGTGTACAGGCGCGCCTGCCTGCCGTCCGGGAGCGAGCCGAACGCGCGGTGTCCGATGTGTGGTTTGTGCATGGGGATCTCAGGCTTGCGAGGCGCTGCCGAACACGGGCATCCCCGCCTCGTCCCAGCGCAGCGCCTTGACGTAGGTGTGGCGGTCCGGATTCCACAGCGGGTCGCCGATGATCTCGGTGTAGGTGCGCGCATGGTAGACCAGCATCACCGTGTCGCCGTCGGCGCCGCTCGTGAAGCTGTTGTGGCCCGGCCCGTACACGCGGTGTTCGTAGCAGGTCCGCAGCACCGGCGCCGCAAGCTTGGTCCACGCGCCCGGATCGAGCAGGTCGGCGTTTTCGTCCGCCCACAGCAGGCCCATCGCGTAGTTCTCGTCGGTGGCGCTGGCCGAATAGCTGATGAAGATCTTGCCGTTGCGCTTGAGCACCGAGGGCCCCTCGTTGACCCAGAAGCCGCGGATCTCCCAGTCGAATTCGGGTTTGCTGAGCATGACGGGCGGGCCGCCCAGCTGCCACGGGCTCGCCATCGGCGCGATGTAGAGGTTGGAATTGCCCTCGATCGCCACGTCCTTTTGCGCCCACAGGTAGTACAGCACGCCCTTGTGGCTGAAGGTGGTGGCGTCGAGGCAGAAGCTGTCGATGCCGGTGTCGATCTGCCCCATGAACTCCCACTCCCCCTCGAGCGGGTTGGGGCCGCTGTTGCGGATCGCGTACATGCGGTGCTGGAACAGCTTGTCCTTGATCTCGCGGCTGGGCGCGGCCGCGAAATACACATACCAGGCGCCTTCGTTGAAATGCAACTCGGGCGCCCAGATCAGCTCGCTATAGGGGCCGCTGTCGGGCTTGATCCACACATCCACCGTGGGCGCCTGCGCAAGGCCCTCGATGCTGGTGGCGCGCCGCAGTTCGACGCGGTCGAAGGCCGGCACCGAGGCCGTGAAGTAGTAGTAGCCGTCGGTGTGGCGGTGGATGTGCGGATCGGCGCGCTGCGCGATCAGGGGTGTCAGTGTGGGCATGGTCTCTAATGGTTTCAGGTCGGGTCTCGTGTGCGGCTTCAGGTCGATTCGGCAGCGAGGAAGCCGCGCGTGCGCATCTGCTCCTTGACCTCGCCGTAGTAGCCGTCGCTGATGCGGTACTTGAACATCAGCAAGCCCATCAGCAGATGGAAGAAGCCGGGGATGATGGTCAGCATCAGCGCGATGCCGGTCAGCGCCAGCGCGGTTTGCTCCTGGTTGGCCTGGTAGTCGAAGAACGTGAGCAGCACGCCGACCAGCGCGCCGGCCACGGCCATGCCGGCCTTTTGGCACACCGAGATGCCGCCGAAGGCGAAGCCCGAGACCCGCTTGCCGGTCTTGACCTGGCCGTAGTCGATGGTCTCGGCGATCGCCGACCAGAACACCGGCGCGTGCAGGTCGACCACGAACGACAGCAGGAAGTAGAGCACGAAGGCGAGCATGACGTCGCCCGGTTCGACCGCGTAATAGATCAGCACGCTGATGAGCGCGACCGCGAGCTGGGTGTTGCGGAACAGCTTGACCTTGCAGTAGAACTTGGTGATCCAGGTCGAGGCGATCATCGACAGGATGGCCGCCGCCACGCCCACCGACAAAAAGGCCGAGACGGTCGCGGTGTCGCCCCCCAGATAGTATTTGGCGTAGTAGATCGCGACCGAGCCGCGCACCACGTAGCCGACGGTGCCGGTGACGCACACGCCGCACAGCACCAGCCACTGGTCGTTGCGCATGAGCAGCGCGAACTGCTCCGACAGCGATTGTTTTTCGACCACGTGGACCACGCGCTCGGTGGTCGTGAACACGCAGAACAGGAACAGCAGCACGCCCATCGCGGCCATCACGGCCATGGCCGCCTGGTAGCCGGCGGCGGCGTCGCCCCCGCCCCATTGCTGGGCCAGCACGGGCACGATGATGGTGACCATGAAGGCGCCGATCTTGGCGAAGAACAGGCGGTAGCCGTTGGCCGAGAGGCGCTCCTGCGGGTCGCTGGTGAGGCCGCTGATGAGCGAGATATACGGGATCCCGACGCCGGCCGTCATGAGCGTCATGAGGATGTAGGTGCCGTAGGCCCAGACCAGCTTGGCGCTGTAGTCCCAGTCGGGCGTGGTGAAGACGAAGAACACGCTCACGCCGTAGGGCACGGCCAGCAACAGCAGCCAGGGCCGGTAGCGTCCGAAGCGCGAGGTGAAGCGGTCGGTCAGCTGTCCCATGGCGAGGTCGGCCACCGCGCCGACGACCTTGACGACGACGAACAGCAGCGCCAGGTCCTGGGTGCGCAGGCCGTAGATGTCGGTGTAAAAAAAGGTGATGATCAGCATCATCGATGAGATCACGACGTTCAGGGCCATGTCGCCGGCGCCGAATCCGACCTTCTCCAGGGTCGACAGTTTTTGGGTTTTCATTTTTCTTATCTCCGTACGACGACGGGGAGGCGTTGCTGGATAAGTCCGGCAACGCCTCCCCTTGACTTCCCCTGGACCCACATCGGCCGGGGGAAGGAGGCTTGCTGAGGCTTACTCTTACTTCTTCCAGCGCAGCGACAGGCCGATGGCGCGGTCGTAGCGGCGTATGTCGCGCGGTAACTCGGCAACGCCATGGTAGTCGTTGTAAGGCGAGTCCATCAAGTTGTTGGCGTCGAGCGAGAGCGTCACGTCCTTGCCGATCTTGTACGAGAGCGAGGCGTCGAGCGTCTTGATGGGCGCGACGATCAGATTGGAGCCGAGGCCGCGGTAGTTGTATTCGGCCACGAACTTGTCGCGCCAGTTGTAGGCCAGACGGCCCGACCACGGACCCATTTCGTACAGGCCGACGACGTTGTAGGAGATCTTGGACATGCCGGCGAAGGTGTTGGTGACCATCTTGTTGGTCGCCGCGTCCATTTCCGACAGGCCGCCATCCATATAGGTGATGTTGGCTTGCAGGCCGAGGCCGCCCAGCAGGCCCGGCAGATTGTCGTAGAACTGCTGGTAGGCCAGCTCGACGCCATGCAGGTTGCCTTCAGTCGTGTTGTGCGGACGGTTGATCCGGTACGACACGCCGTTATGGGTCTCCAGCTCGTCCTTGCGGCGGATGAAGTTCTTGAAGTCGCGCGAGAACACGGCCGTGGTGATCGAGCCGGTCGGGGAAAAATACCATTCCAGCGCCATGTCGAGGTTGATGCCCTCCTGCGGCTTGAGGTTGGGATTGCCGGCCGAGCCGACCGCGTCGGTGGTCGGGGTCGGGGTGTTGAGCGTCAGGCCCGGGTTGTAGTCGCCGAAGATGCCGCGCTCGATCGCCTTGCCGGCCATGAAGCGACCGATCAGGTCGTGCCGGAAGTGCGCCCGCACCGACAGGCTGGGCAGCACATCGGTGCTGTTGGCCTTGATCGCCAGCGGGCTCGGCGGCGCGCCGTCGCCATTGCGCGAGAAGCCGTCCATTTCGAGCGCGGTCTTGACCACCCGCACGCCGACGTTGCCGTCGACCGGGATCGAGCCGAGCTCGAAGCCGTACTTGGCCTTGCCGTACAGCGCGGTGGTCGCCTCGCGCGCCTTGAACGACGACAGCGGGTCCTCGGCGCTGCGGCCGGGGCTGCCGAAGGCCTTGCGGATGGTATCGGTGTTGCTAAGCAGATAGGTGTGGCAGGGCGCGTAGAACTGGCTCATGCCGTAGTCGCCGGAGGTCCGCGCGCTCAGGCAGCTCATGCCCGGCAGCGTGGCGGCCGAGATGCCGGCCGGGGCCGGACGGTAGCCGTCCTTTTCGCGGATGTACTGCGCGCTGCGGTCGGCCAGCCGGATCCCGCCCGACAATTCCTTGAGCAGGCCGTCGCTCTCGAAGTCGTAGGTGGCGTCGGCGCGCCAGTCGGTCGAGCGGCCCTCGGAATGGTTGTGGTTGTCGAACAGGCCGAACAGGGTCCAGTTGGCCGGCTTGCCCATGTCGTAGCCGGGGTAGTCGAGGAAGCCGCCGCCGTCGCGCACGCCGGCCGACATCGGCTTGACCGAGAAGTCGACCACGTCGACGATCGGGTTTTCCTGCCTGTAGTTGCTCACCGTGCGCACCAGCTCGGTGGTGGCCATCAGTTTTGGCGTGATGTTCCAGCGTCCGCCGAGCGCGCCCTGGGTGCCCATCGAGTAGTCGTCGCGCGCCTGGGTCGAGCTGAGCGTGAATTCGCTCGCGCCCGGATGTGTGATGGTGTTGAGGTAATTGGTGCCGGGGATCTTGGTGACCACGCCGCCCTTGAAGATCGGCAGGTCGCCGACGAAGAAGATGCTCTGCGAGACGTGGTCGATCTTGGTGCTCATGACGTCGGCGTAGAGCTCCATGTCCCGGTTTGGACGCCACTGCAGGGCGGCATTGCCGGCGAGGCGCTTGCGGTCGCCGTTGCCCATGACGCGCCCCATCGCGCGCGAACCGGTCACGCCGCCGTCGATTTTCATCGGCGGCGAGACCCACGCGGTTTCGTCGTGGTAGCGCCCGCGCTGGTAGGAGATGCCGGCCAGCGCGCCGAACTCGCCCATCCCGGTCTTCCAGCGCTTGGAGAACATGCCCGACAGGTTGGGGTCGTAGGAGCCCGATTTGTCGCGGTGCTCGACGCGCCCGGCAAACGAGACCACGCCGTCCTTGAAGTCGAAAGGCTTGAAGGTGCGCACGTCGATCACGCCGGCGGTGCCGCCCTCGACCATGTCGGCGCCCTGGGTCTTGTAGACGTCGACCCGTTGCAGCATGGCGACGGGGACGTCGGCCAGGAACAGGTTGCGGCCGGCGGCGGTGAACATTTCACGGCCGTTGAACAGGGTCACCACGCCGCCTAGGCCGCGGATGACGACGTTGCCGGCTTCGCCGTTCTGGCGGATCACCTGCACCCCGGTGACGCGGCCGAGGATCTCGGCCACGTTCTTGTCCGGGAATTTGCCGATGTCCTCGGCGACGATCGAATCGACGACTTGTTCGGCGTTCTTCTTGAGCATCTGGGCGCTCTTGGCCGCGTTGCGCACGCCGGTCACGACGACCACCGCGGGCACGGCTTCGGCGGCGTCGGCAGGGGCGGCGGGCGCCGTTTGCGCCCAGGCGCCGGCGCTGGCGCCGATCAAGCCGGCGCCGGCGAGCGCGGCGACGATGTGCTTCAAGGTTGGGGTCTGGCCGCCCTGGTTGGCCGCTGCTGGGCCATGGCTCGAATTCTTCATATGTCTCCCTGTATTTCTAGTTATGTTCTTCAATGGACTGGCATTTGCGCTACATGCTGTAAATCATCTTAGGTGCGCGCAAAAATTCAATCCAATCAATTATTTGACGATTTCGATACCGAAACGGGTATCGCGTACCCCGGCGCCGGCGGCCTGTGGTGTCGTTTTGTAAGGTTCGCGTAAGAGAAGAGGGCATGTTGTGGTGACGAGGCCAATCGTTGCCGGGCGGGACTTCGAGCCGGCCCGCGCCGCGCAAAAACTTGTGCTGTTGCGGGCAAGCCACAGCCGCCCGGCGTGCGGGCGCATGGCCTTCCACCTTGCCGCGCGAAAAAATTGGGGCAGGACAAGATACACCGAGGCGCGCCCGGACCGCAATTGCAATTTGGCAATAGTAATTTGCAAGCAACAGTAATTGATATCAAAACCAGTATCGGAAACGCGAAATTTTTGATTAGTTTGAAATCTTCAACCGTCTTAAACTGGCTTTCGACGCGTCGCCCGAGCCCGCCTTGGCGCCCCGCACCACCCAAACACACATCAAGGTTACCTATGACGTCCTATGCCTTGGGGCTTGACTACGGCTCCGATTCGGTCCGCGCCCTGCTGGTCGACACCGCCGACGGCGCCGAAGTGGCAAGCCACGCGGTCGATTTCCCGCGCTGGAAGCTGGGCCGGTTTTGCCAGCCCGCGCTCAACCAGTTCCGCCAGCACCCGCTCGACTACCTCGACAGCCTCGAGCAGGTGCTGGCCGGCCTGTGGGAGCGCGCGCCGGCCGGCGCCGCCGCGCGCGTGCTGGGCTTAAGTTTCGACACCACCGGCTCGACCCCGATCGCGCTCGACAGCGACGGCGTCGCGCTCGCGCTGCGGCCCGAGTTCGCCGACAACCCAAACGCGATGTTCATCCTCTGGAAGGACCACTCCGCGATCCGCGAGGCGCGCGAGATCACCGCCGCCGCCGGCGCCGGCACCTACCTGCGCTACATGGGGGGCATCTATTCGTCCGAGTGGTACTGGGCCAAGGCGCTGCACGTGCTGCGCGCCGACCCCGCCGTGGCCGCCGCGGCGCACACCTTCGTCGAGCATTGCGACTGGATCAGCGCGGTCGTGACGGGCACCACCCACCCGGACCAGCTGCGCATGGGCCGCTGCGCGGCCGGCCACAAGCAGATGTGGCACGCGAGCTGGGGCGGCTATCCACCCAACGCCTTCTTTGCCGCGATCGATCCGCTGCTCGACGGCCTGCGCGAGCGGCTGCCGGCCGACACCTTCAGCGCCGACCAACTATGCGGCCGCCTGACGGCGCAGTGGGCCGTCAGGCTGGGCCTGCGCGTGGGCACCCCGGTAGGCTTTGGCGCCTTCGACTGCCACATGGGCGCGGTCGCGGCCAACGTCAGGCCGGGCGTGCTGACCAAGATCATGGGCACCTCGACCTGCGACATCACCGTGGCCAGCCACGCCGACATCGACGGCAGGTCGATCCGCGGCATTTGCGGCCAGGTCGACGGCTCCGTCATGCCAGGCATGGTCGGGCTCGAGGCCGGGCAGTCGGCCTTTGGCGACCTGTATGCATGGTTCAAAGACCTCGTCAGCTGGCCGCTCGCCAACCTGCTCGAGGCCAGCGCGCTGCTCGAAGCGCCGACCAAGGCGGCGCTGCGGCGCGAGATCGAGGGGCGCACCCTGGCCGCGCTGGGCGAGGCCGCCGCCGCGCTGGCCCCGGGCCAGGCCGGCATCACCGCGCTCGACTGGGTCAACGGGCGCCGCACGCCCGACGCCGACCAGCGCGTGGCGATGGCGATCGCCGGCCTAAACATGGGCAGCGGGGCGCCGCAGGTGTTCCGCGCGCTGGTCGAGGCCAGCGCCTTTGGCGCGCGCGCGATCATCGAACGCTTCCGCGACGAGGGCGTGGCGGTCGACGCGGTCGTCGCCATCGGCGGCATCTCGAAAAAATCGGACTTTGTCATGCAGGTCTGCGCCGACGTCTGGAACTGCCCGATCGATGTGCTCGAGAGCGAGGAAAGCTGCGCGCTCGGCGCCGCCATCTTCGCCGCCACCGTGGGCGGGGCCTACCCCGACATCGCCAGCGCGCAAAAGGCGCTCGCCTCCCCCGTGTGCAAAACCTACCTGCCCGACCCGGGCGCGGCGGCCGCCTACGACGGCATGTACCGCCACTACCTGGCGCTGGGCGACTATGTGAACGGAGCCGTGCAATGAGCCATACCGAACTTAAACGTGCCGTCTACGAGGCCAATATGGAGCTGCACCGCCGCAACCTGGTGGTGCACACCTGGGGCAATGTGTCGCAGATCGACCGCGCGCTCGGGCTGGTGGCGATCAAGCCGAGTGGGGTCGCCTACGACAAGCTGCGGGCCGAGGACATCGTGCTCGTCGACCTCGACAACCAGGTCGTCGACAGCGCCCTGCGGCCCTCGTCCGACACCAAGACCCACACCCATTTGTACCGCCATTTCGACGCCATTGGCGGCGTCACGCACACCCATTCGACCTACGCGACCGCGTGGGCCCAGGCCCAGCAGAGCATTCCGTGCTACGGCACCACGCACGCCGACTACGCCTACGGCGACATCGCCTGCACCGCCATCATGAGCGACGCCCAGATCGCGCGCGACTACGAGGAGGAGACCGGGGTCCAGATCACCGACTGCTACGCCGGACGCGACCCGATGGAGGCGCCGATGGTGATCGTGGCAGGGCACGCGCCGTTCACCTGGGGCCGCAGCGCCGACGAGGCGGTCATGCACGCGGTGATCCTCGAGGAGATCGCGCGCATGGCCTACCTTACCCGGACGCTGCGCGCCGACACAGGCCCGCTCAAGCAGGCCATCACCGACAAGCACTATCTGCGCAAGCACGGCAAAGACGCCTATTACGGGCAGAAATAGCTCCCCCTCAAACAATTCAAACAATCAAAACAGGAAAATCGAACATGAAAACGTACGGCGAAAAGGAAGTCTGGCTGGTCACCGGTTCACAGCATTTGTACGGCCCCGGCGTGTTGCAGCAGGTTGCCGCCAACAGCGCCCACATCGCCGAACAACTGACAGGCTCCCCGAACATCCCGATCCGGATCGTGGCCAAGGATGTGGTCAAGTCGCCCGGCGAGATCCTGTCGGTGTGCCAGGCCGCCAACAGCGACGCCAATTGCGTCGGCCTGATCCTGTGGATGCACACGTTCTCGCCGGCCAAGATGTGGATCGCCGGCCTTAGCGTGTTGAGCAAGCCGTATATGCACCTGCACACGCAGTTCAACGCCGAGCTGCCGTTCGCCGACATCGACATGCACTTCATGAATCTGAACCAGAGCGCGCACGGCGACCGCGAGTTTGGCCATGTGAGCACGCGTCTCAAACAGGAGCGCAAGGTGGTGGTCGGGCACTGGGCCGCGCCGGCGGTGCAGCTTGAGATCGACAGCTGGTGCCGGGTCGCGATGGGCTGGCACGAGAGCCGCAACCTGCGCGTGGCGCGCTTTGGCGACAATATGCGCCAGGTGGCCGTGACCGACGGCGACAAGGTCGCCGCGCAGATCCAGTTTGGCTACGAGGTGCACGCCTACGGCCTGGGCGACCTGCAAAAGGTGGTCGACGCGGTCACCGACGAACAGGTCGCGCGCCAGATCGCGGTGTACCAGGAGGCGTACGAGATAGCGCCGTCGATGCTCGGCGACGCGCACCAGATGGAAATGATCGAGAACGAGGCGCGGCTTGAATTGGGCATGCTCGCGTTTTTGCAGGACGGCGGCTTTGGCGCCTTCACCAACTGCTTCGAGAACCTGACCGGCCTGACCAACCTGCCCGGACTGGCCACCCAGCGCCTGATGGCGCAAGGCTATGGCTACGGCGGCGAAGGCGACTGGAAAACGGCGGCCATGGTGCGCATCGCCAAGGTGATGTCCAAGGGGCGCCCGGGCGGCTCGTCGTTCATGGAGGACTACACCTACCACTTTGGCGTGGTCGACCAGGTGCTCGGCGCGCACATGCTCGAGGTGTGCCCGTCGATCGCGGCGGCGCGGCCAAAGCTCGAGGTGCACCTGCACACCATCGGCTGCCGCAACGACATCGCACGCCTGCTCTTCACCGGCAAGGCCGGGCCGGCGCTGTGCATCTCGCTGATCGACCTGGGCAACCGCTTCCGCATGATCATCAGCGAGGTAGACACCGTCACGCCGGAGCACGAGCTGCCCAAGCTGCCGGTGGCCAAGGCCCTGTGGCAGCCGCGTCCCAACCTGCAGGTGGCGGCCGCCGCGTGGATCCACGCCGGCGGCGCCCACCACAGCACCTACACCCAGGGCATCACGGCCGAGGAGGCGCAGGACTTTGCCGACATCGCCGGGATCGAGGCGGTCGTGATCGGGGCCGGCACCAGCGTGCGCGGGATGAAAACCGACTTGCGCCACAACGCCGCCTACTACCATCTGAAAGACGGCGTTTAACCGGGGCCGCGTGTTCGACCTCATGCGCGACCGAAGCTATGACCAATACGCGGCACTCATCTTCGACATGGACGGCACGCTGGTCGACAGCGGCCGGCTGCACGAACTGGGCTGGCGCGCCACCCTGGCCGAATACGCGATCCCGGTCGACCACGCGCTGATGCGTTCGCTGGTCGGGGTGCCAACCATCGGCACGCTCGCGATTTTGATACGCCACTTCGGCTGCCACGTGAGCGCAAGTTTGGACGAGATGAACCGGTTCAAAGAGGCGTTCGTGCGCGGGCACATGCGGCAGCACGTGAGACCGACCGCCCTGTTCGATGTCGTCAGCCGCTACCACGGCATCAAGCCGATGGCTGTCGGCACCGGCGCCAACACGGCGGAGGCGCGCGAAATCCTGCGGCTTTGCGGGTTCGACGGCTACTTCGCGCACGTGGTCGGCGCCGACCAGGTGGCCGAGCCCAAACCGGCGCCCGAGACCTTCCTGCGCTGCGCCGCGCTGTTGGACGTGCCGCCCGGACGCTGCGTCGTGTTCGAGGACGCCCCGCTCGGCCTGCAGGCGGCCACCAGCGCCGGCATGGCGTGCGTCGACGTGCTGCAGGTGCACGGCATCGGGAACAACTATTTTTTGTAGGCCGGCGCGCGCCGCCGGCCACCCTTCACCACATTCGGAAACCAGCATGTCAAACCAATTGCAACAACTTAAGACCATGACCACCGTGGTCGTCGACAGCGGCAACGTCGACGCGATCGCCCAGTTTTCGCCAGAGGACGCGACCACCAATCCGTCGCTGGTATTGCAGGCGATCGAGCAGGAGCGCTACCAGCCGCTGATTGGGCAGGCCGTGGCCTGGGCCCGGGCCAACCGTCCGCGCGAGCAGTGGCTGGGCGGCGCCACCGACAAGCTGGCCGTCATCCTCGGCACCGAAATCCTCAAGCATGTGCCGGGCCGGGTATCGACCGAGGTCGACGCGCGCCTGTCGTTCGACACCGGCGCCACGCTGGCCAAGGCGCGCGAACTGGTGGAGCTGTACCGCGAGGCCGGCGTAGACCGTTCGCGCATCCTGATAAAAATGGCCTCGACCTGGGAGGGCATCGAGGCCGCGCGCGTGCTCGAGCAAGAGGGCATCCGCTGCAACCTGACGCTGTTGTTCAGCTTTTGCCAGGCGCAGGCCTGCGCCGAGGCGGGAGTGTATCTGATCTCGCCGTTCGTCGGGCGCATCCTCGACTGGCACAAGCGCAGGCAGCCCGACGCCGATTTCACCGGGTTCAACGATCCGGGCGTGGCGTCGGTCACACAGATCTACAATTTCTACAAGCGCTGCGGCTTTGGCACGGTGGTCATGGGAGCGAGCTTTCGCAATATCGGCGAGATCCAGGCGCTGGCCGGGTGCGACCGCCTGACCATCGCCCCGGCCCTGCTCGACGCGCTGGCCGCGCGAACCGAACCGCTGCCGCGCCAGTTGCGCGCCGCGCAGGAGCAGACCGAACGCCCGGCCGCGCTGACCGAGCAGCAGTTCCGCTGGCAGTTGAACGAGGACGCGATGGCGACCGAAAAGCTGGCCGAGGGCATCCGCAATTTTGCGATCGACCAGGAGAAGCTCGACGTGATCGTGCGCCGGCATCTGGAGGCGGCCCAATGACGCCGGCATTGACGCCCACCAAGCCGCCAGTCAACAGGGTCGCCAACGCCATCCGCGCGCTGGCCATGGACGCGGTGCAAAAGGCGAATTCGGGCCACCCCGGCATGCCGATGGGGATGGCCGAAATTGGCGTGGCGTTATGGGGCGGGCAGTACCGCCACAATCCGGCCAATCCGAAGTGGATCAACCGCGACCGCTTTTTGCTCTCGAACGGGCATGGCTCGATGCTGCACTACGCGCTGCTGCATCTGTCGGGCTACGACGTGAGCCTGGACGACCTGCGCCAGTTCCGTCAAATGCATTCGAAGACGCCCGGGCATCCCGAAGTCGGCGTCACGCCGGGCATCGAGACCACCACCGGGCCGCTTGGCCAGGGTCTCGGCAACGCGGTCGGCATGGCGCTGGCCGAGTATCTGCTGACCGCCGAGTTCAACCGGCCCGGGTTCGATATCGTCGACCACCACACCTATGTGTTCCTCGGCGACGGCTGCCTGATGGAGGGCATCTCGCACGAAGTGTGCGCGCTGGCGGGCACGCTCGGGCTATCGAAGCTGATCGCGTTCTACGACGACAACGGCATCTCGATCGACGGAAAGGTCGAGGGCTGGTTCACCGACGACACGCCGCGGCGTTTTGAGGCATACGGCTGGAACGTGATCCGCGCCGTCGACGGCCACGACGTGGCGGCTGTCGCGGCGGCGGCTGCGTCGGCCAAGGACGCCGGCAGGCCGACCCTGATCTGCTGCAAAACCGTGATCGGCAAGGGCTCGCCCAATTTGCAGGGCGGCGACAAGGTGCATGGCGCGGCGCTGGGCGAGCAGGAAGTGGCGGCGGTGCGCGCGTACATCAGCTGGGATGCGGCGCCGTTTGAGATACCGGGCGATGTGTACGCGGCCTTTGACGCCAAGGCGCGCGGCGCGGCCGACGAGGCGCAATGGGATGGTTTGTTCGCGGCCTATGGCGAGCAGTATCCAGAACTGGCGGCAGAACTGGTGCGCCGCATGGCGGGTGACTTGCCGGGCGCGCTCGACCAGGCGTTCGAGGCCGCGCTTTCCTCCTGCATCGACAAGAAGGAGAACATCGCCAGCCGCAAGGCGAGCCAGAATGCGATCCAGGCGCTGGCGCCCGTGCTGCCGGAGTTTTTGGGCGGTTCGGCCGACCTGACCAGCTCCAACCTGACCAACTGGAAGGAATGCGTGGCGCTGCGTTCGGGCCGGCCCGGGAACCACGTCAACTATGGCGTGCGCGAGTTCGGCATGGCCGCGATCATGAACGGGGTCGCGCTGCACGGCGGCTATATCCCCTTCGGCGCGACCTTTTTGACTTTTTCGGATTACAGCCGCAACGCGCTGCGCATGGCCGCGCTGATGAAGCTGCGCTCGATCTTTGTGTTCACGCACGACTCGATCGGCCTGGGCGAGGACGGGCCGACCCACCAGTCGGTCGAGCATGTGTCGTCGATGCGGCTCATTCCACAGCTGGACAACTGGCGTCCGTGCGACACGGTCGAATCGCTGGTGGCGTGGCGCGCCGCGCTAGAGCGCAGGGACGGGCCGTCGACTTTGATCTTCTCGCGCCAGAATCTGCCGTACCAGGAACGCAACGCGGGGCAGATCGCCGACATTTTCCGTGGCGGCTATGTGCTTCGGGACGCGCCGGGGGCGCAGGTGATTTTGATCGCGACCGGTTCGGAGATCGAGCTTGCCGTGGCCAGCGCCGCAGCGCTGCGCGAGTCCGGGGTGGCGGTGCGGGTGGTATCGATGCCGTGCGCCGATGTCTTCGACCGGCAGGATGCGGCGTACAAGGCGAGCGTGCTGCCATGCGGCGTGCCGCGCGTGGCGATCGAGGCCGGGGTGAGCGGCTTTTGGTACAAGTATGTGGGCCTCGAAGGCGCGGTGGTGGGGATCGACTCGTTTGGCGAGTCGGCGCCGGCGCCGGTGCTGTTCAAGCACTTCGGTTTCACGGTGCAGAACGTGGTGGGCAAGGTGCGGGAAGTGCTGGGGCGATAACGGGGCGCACGAGGCAGCAGAAATTGCGAAGGCTTTACAATTAAAAACCTAAACCGACATCGTCCTCGCGCAGGCGGGGACCCATGGAACGTTAGCGTTCAGCAACCGTCTATGGGTCGGCGCATCCGCGAGGACGATGGTGGTTATCCTAAGGGCGAACGAAGAACACAACGCAGGACAGCGAGTTCTACGCCTTGATGGGCAGATCGGCTGGAATCCGCATGGATACTCACTTTTGATTTGGCGCAACGCGCGTATAACGCACATCCGGCGCCATTTTTATGCCCCGAGCGCCCCCAGTACCTCGCCTGCCTTGATTTCAACCACCCGAACCGACCGCCGCGGGCCCCGCAATGCGGGTGGCACGTCCTCTTGTCCGCAGGGCGCCCGCCTGCGGCCTCCCTTTCTGCGATAACCAAAACACGCGCACCGATGAAATTTTTGGCGGGCCGGCGTTGCACCCCCGCCGTTAACTAGAATGGCCTTTTGCCCGGAGACTAATCAATGTTCACCCGTTTGCACTGGCTAAGCCTCGCCCTTGTCCTGACCTGCGGCGCCGCCGGCGCCGCAGTCCCGCAGTTTGCCAACCCCTTGGTTCCCCAGCGCGCCGATCCCCACGTGATCCTGCACACCGATGGCTATTATTATTTCACCGCCACCGTACCGGAATACGACCGCATCGAACTGCGCCGAGCCCGCACCCTCGAACAGCTTGGCAAAGCCGACGCCAAAGTCATTTGGCGCAAGCACGCCAAAGGCCCGATGGGGAACCACATATGGGCCCCGGAGCTGCATTTCATCGACGGTAAATGGTTTATCTATTTCACCGCCGGCAGCGCCGAAGACAAATGGGCGATCCGCCTGTACGTGCTCGAAAGCGGCGCCGCGAACCCGATGGAAGGCGGCTGGACCGAGCGCGGTCAGCTCAAAACCGCCTGGGACAGTTTCACGCTCGACGCCACCACCTTCAGCCACGCCGGCCAGCGCTATCTGGTGTGGACCCAGCGCCGCCCAGAAAAGGAACTGCACGCCACCAATATCTACATCGCCCGCATGGACACGCCCACCTCGATCAACAGCGCCGCGGTGCTGTTGTCGACCCCCGAGCACAAGTGGGAGAAGGTCAAGTACCTGGTCAATGAAGCGCCCGCCGTCCTGGTCCGCAACGGCAAGGTCTTCATCACCTATTCGGCCAGCGCGACCGATGCCAGCTACAGCATGGGCTTGCTCACGGCCGACGCGGGGTCCGATCTTCTCGACGCCGCGTCCTGGCGCAAATCGGCCGAGCCGGTGTTCGTCAGCAGTGCCGAAAACGGCCAGTACGGGCCCGGGCACAACGCCTTTACGACGACGCCCGACGGTAAGACCGATGTGCTGGTCTACCACGCGCGCAACTATCGCGAGATCAAGGGCGACTCGCTCGAAGACCCCAATCGGGCGACGCGGGCGCAGGCTTTCGGGTGGCGCGCGGATGGGAGCCCTGATTTTGGCGTGCCGGTTGCGGACCAAGCTTCGTCCGGCCCGGCAAAGCGCTGAAATCGACGGCTCGCGGGTTGTCGGTGGCGCTCATATGGTTTGCCCTGCTTAGCGCAAGGCACGCGCTTGCATTTTCGCCGGAATGCCGTTGCTTGTGCCCGCGCGGAGTCAGAACACCGACAACACCGGATAACGCCTCCAGCCCGGTTCCGCGTAGCGCTCGCAGTTGGTGAAGATGAAATTGAGCACCGCCACCTGGTCCGACAACAGCGCCGGATTTGCCTGCTTCCACGCGTCGAACTTGGCCTTCAACGGCGCCTCGGTGCGCAGCAGCTCGAGCGCGTGGTCCTCGAACACATAGTCCGAATACGCCTCTTTTTTCTCCAGCACGCTGTTGAAAAACCCCCAGCGGAAAAAGCTGTCGTGCGCTTGCGGCTCGAGCGTCTCGACCGCGTAGCGCGCGTTGTCCTGGTCGAGCGGCACCCAGTAGTCGCCCGCCTGCAGCGTCATCTGCGCGGTGCGCCTTTCGAGCGTCATGTCGTCGTGGTACATATGCCCCTCATACGCCGCCGGGCGCGATGTCACCGACGCGATATGGTAGTACTGGACCTCGACCACGCGGTCGGTCTCGATCCGCTCCATCTGCACGCCATTCCACTGGAGCCGTTCGATCGCCGCGCGCCAAGCCTGCGGCACCACATACGCGCGCGGCGCCGGCACCACAACGTCGGCCGGAAAACTGTTGAAGTACTTGATGTCGCGTTCCCACGGCGCGGAGCGGTCGTACGACAGGCGCGTGTAGTTACCGATCAGGCTCGGTGTGTAGTTGGCCGCGTAGCCCTTGAAGCGCCAGGTCGACGGCGCCGCGGCATCCATCGCCCAATGCACCGGCCACTCGCGGCGCGTCTTGCCCTGCTCCCTGGCCGCGCCGCGCAGCGACTGGATCTGGGCCGCGTGCGCGACCGTGAAGTCGAGCGCGGTCTCGACCAGCGCGCGCATCGACTCGTAGCGGTCGGCGAAGGGCTTGAGCATGTGCGTCTCGGGCATGAAGCCGATCGTGTGGTGCAGCGCCGCGAACCCGGTCGAAAAGCGCGGGGTCTCGAGGAACTCCGCGATGCCGTGGTCCGGGCTGTCCTTGACCGGATTGACGTACGGGCAGGTCGGCCAGCCGCGCCGCGCCATTTCGGCGAACATATGCGGCAGCATGGTCCCGCTCAAAAACTGGCCCAACCCGCCCCCGAGCTTGTCGGCCTGGGTGTGGATCAGCGTCATCGTGTACGGATAGTCGGCGCCGTTGGAGGTGTGGGTGTCGACCATCACGTCCGGGTCCCACGCCGTGAACAGGCGGTTGAACACGCCCGCGGCGAGGCTGTCGCATTTGATAAAGTCGCGGTTCAGGTCGAGGTTCAGGCTATTGCCGCGAAAGCCGAACTGCTCGGGGCCGTCCTGGTTCACGCGCGAGGTGTCGGCGCGATTGAGGCTGCCGTCGACGTTGTACAGGGGGATGAACAAGAACACGGTCTTGCCGAGCGCGGCCAGCCGTTCAGGCTCGAGGCAAAAGTCGCGCACCAGCGCCATGCAGGCGTCGATGCCTTCGGGCTCGCCCGGATGGATGCCGTTGTTGTTGAAGAAGACCGGGCGCCCCTCGCGCTTGATCTGCGCGCGGTCGAACACGCCGTCGGCGCTGACCACGCCCGCATGCATCGGCACGCCGCCGTCGGACATGCCGACCACGCCAAAACTGAGGATCGCGGGATAGCGGCGCGCCAGTTCCTCGTAGTGGCCGATGCACTCGGACCAGGTTGTGGTTTGATTCTTGTTGCCCTTGTCGTAGGGCGTCTGCAGTTCGTTCGGCATGTTCATCTATCTGGGTCAAAAAACGCAAGAAGTGGATGTGGCGGGGCGGCCGCGGCGCATCAGGCGAGCACCGCGCGGGCGGGCTCCGAGCGCCACGCCAGCGGCAAGGCGATCGCGATCACCGTGCCCTTGGTCAGCTGCGAGGCGAAACTGATCACGCCATTGAGCGCGTACACGCGCTCGCGCATGCCGATGATGCCGATGCCCGACGAGGCGGTCGCGGTGTCGAAGCCGGCGCCGTCGTCGGCGATCTCGATGTGCAGCATGTTGTCGTGCTGGGACAGCGTCAGCGCCACCTGCGCATGGGTCGCGGTGGCGTGTTTGAGCACATTCGACAGCGCCTCCTGGATGATGCGGTAGGCCGAAATGGCCAGCTCGCTCTCGAGCTTGGAGAAGTCGCCCTCGGAATGGAACGAGAAGCGGCATTCGGGATGGGCGCCGTCGTAATGGCGGATCATTTCCTCGACCGCGCCGTGCAGGCCGAGCATGTCGAGCACCTCGGGGCGCAGCCGCCGCACCAGGCGCCGTCCGCTCGCGTACAGGTCGAGCGTGAGCTTGGTGATGGCCTGCGATTTGGCCTTGATCTCGTCGATCACCGGTCCCTGCTCGACCTTGCCGGCCAAATGCAAAATGCTCTGCGACTCGAGCCGGGCCGCGATCAGCGAGGCGTTGAGCTCGTCGTGGATCTCGATGGCGATGCTCTTGCGCTCGTCCTCGACGATCGAGTTCACCTTTTGGATCAGCTTGCGCTTGTCGGCGTCGGCCTTAAGCGCCTCGTTGCGCGATTCGACCAGGTCCTTGGTGCGCTCGGCCACCTTGTTCTCGAGCTCCTGCTTGGACTGGTTCAGCGCCAGCGACATCTCCTTGATCGACTCCTGCAGCTCGCCGATCTCGCCGCCGGTGGTGGCCGCGATCTCGACCTGGTAGTTGCCGCCGCGGATTTCGCGCAGCGCGCCGATCGAGGACTTGAGCGGCATGGTCAGGCTGCGCGCGAGGAAGTAGGCAAGCACGCCGCTGGCCGCGAGCGCGGCGGCGGCGATCGCGAGCTCGATCAGGAAGCGCCGCATCTGCTTGTCGAGCATGTTCGAGGGCGACATCGTCACCCGCACCCAGCCCACCACCTCGGTGGTCAGGGTCGGCGGCTTGGTGTCGCTCGAGCCCGAGACATGCGGCGCGCCATTGTCGGAGAACAGGTTAATCCAGATCATCTGCTTGCGGATCGGCGCCTCGTAGAAGTGCGGTTCGGCATCGACCGCGAAGCTCGAGGCGACGCTGATGGCGTCGCGCTGCTTGGCGTCGACGACGTCGATGCGGAAGATGCTTTTATCGGACTGCACCAGGCCGTTGATGGTCAGGCGCAGATCCGACAGGTTGCCCGAGATGACGTTGTACTCGCTCGTCTCGGCCAGCGCCTTGGCCAGGATGCGCCCGCGCTCGGCCAGCTCCTCCGACACCTGGGCCCGGTGCGCGTACCAGGAATACCAGACGAAGGACGAAAACAAAAACACCACCGGCAGCATGGTGATGAAGATCATGCGTGTGCCGATGCTCCAGCTGCTCCAGAAACGGATCTTCATCATTTGACTCCCGGCGGGCGGCGCCCGAATTTGGTCACGTTGTCGTCGAGGACGACCTTGAGCGAGCGCGCCACGCCGGCGTTGACGATGGTGCGGAAGTAGCGCGGGAACTGCGGCCCTGCCAGCTCGTTGGTGGCGATGAAGGTGGCCGCCGTCTCGGCGATCTGGGCGTTGATGTCCTCGATCTCGGAGTAGGTCGAGGCCAGCGCGCCGGTCTTGACCATGTCGGACGAGAACCCGATCACGCCCTGGTTGTGCCGGTAGGTCGACAGCAGGATGTTGCGGATGTTCTCGGTGTTGTAGACCTCGCGGTCGGGCATGGCCAGCAGCGCCTCGGCCTTGGCGATGCGCTTGAGGGCGCCGTTGATGTCGTCGCCCTGGTGGTAGTCCTCGATCTCGGCCGCGCCCTGCAGAAACGGCTTGAGGAAGGCGGTGTCGGCGCTGACGATCGCGCTCACCCGCACCGGCCGTTTGTAGAGCAGCTGGATCAGGCGCAGCTGGTCGGACGGCGCCGGCTCGGCGAAGATCGCCGTGACCGAGCTCTTTCGCCCGCGCGGCACCTCGGCCACCACCGAGCGCCACACGTGGGCCGAGGTGAACGCGGCGATCACCACGCCTTCGGGTTTGCGCATGATGGCCTCGCGCAGCGCGACCGGGCCGATCGCCACGTACACCTTGCGCTGCGGCAGGCCGTCGTCGACCTTCTCGACGTTGTCGTCGGCGAACACCGGCACCAGCCGCTTGTGCAGGTCCAGGGCGATGCGGCGCGTGAGGGCGCTGTCGTCGCCGGTGACGATCTGGAAGCGCTGCAGCGCAGCGGCGCTGGCAAAGGCGCCGGCGCTAAGGCTGGCCAACAGGCAAAACAGCAGCAGGCCCGCGCCGCGCGACGGGGGCACTATGGCTCGATCAGGCCGTGCTTGACGGCCAGCTTGGTGATGTAGGCCTGGCGGTGGACGCCGAGTTTCTCTTTGACCGATTGGCTGATGTTGCTGATGGTCTTGGTCGACAGGTTGAGTTTTTCGGCGATCTCGGCGTTGGTGAGACCCTCGGCCATGAGCTTGAAGATCTCGAGGCCGCGCTGGTCGAGCTGCGATTGGGGCGATTCGTCGCCGCGCACAGACAGGTTGGCCAGGCGCTCGGCGATGTGCGGCAGAAAGTACAACTTGCCCTCGTGCGCGTGGCGCACCGCCGTGGCCAGGTCGGCCGGGTCGCAGTCTTTGGTGACGAAGGCGCGCGCGCCGAGGCGGTAGGTTTCCTTGATCAGGCTGTCCTGGTCGAACTGGCTCAGAAAAACAACGTTGGCCGAAGGGAATTTCTTGAGGATGTCGCGCGCCGCGTCCAAGCCGGTGAGCTCGGTACCGAAGCGGATGTCGAGGACCATGACGTCGGGTTTGAGTTCGGCGTACATGCCGGCCGCCTCCTCGGGCGTGCGCGCCTGGCCGACCACGTCCATGCCGACACCGGAGAGCGACATGGCGAAGCCGGTCATGACGATGGGGTGGTCGTCGGCCAGCAGGACGCGGATCGGTTTGTTGTGCTCAGTGTGCAATGTCGACTCTCCAGGTGCGGCCGCGCCCGGTGCAGATCTGGCTACTGTTGAATGGCAACAATATGTTGTTTCAGCGGCAAACCACGGCGCGGCACTCAAGATTATTCCACACATCGGCTCCGGGCGCGAGCTCCGCCGATCTTGGTCCTGTTTGACAGTGCGATGACCTAAACGTGCATTTCAAAGGAAGAACTAAATACTATCAAATGCCTTGAAAATTGCTAGGTTCTAGCATATATTGATTCCATCGGCTGGATATTGAACATTCAGCCGGAGCGAAGCACCCCGGGCGCACAGATTGCGACAACGACAAAAAGGAGATCACCATGCATTTCGCTTCCAACTACAACGACGCTGGCAATAAATTCGGGAAAATCGGCATGGTCGCCGCCCTTCACATCGTGGTCGGCTACGCGATCATCAACGGCATGGGCAAGGGGTGGAAGCCCACCGATCTTATCGATCCACCGACGGTGACGATGGTCCCGGAGAAGACCGTCCAGATCGTCCCGCCGGAACCGGTCAAGTTCTCGGAACCCAAGCCTGTGGTGCCGCCTATCTATATTCCGGACAACATCGAACCGATCAAAACGATCGAACCGCCAAAATTGACCGTGGCCATATTCGATGGCAAGGTGGCGCCCGATACGACCGGCAAGAAAGGGGCCACCGCGGATATCACGCCGCCAGGCGACGACACTGGCGCCGGCGAGGCCAAACCCGGGGGCATGCGCACCGCCGTGTTCGCCGATGCGAGAGGGTGCGGCATGCCCGACTATCCGCCCCGGGCGGCGCGCAATGGCGACACCGGCACGGTCGCCCTCGCCTTGCTGGTCGGCGCCAACGGCAAGGTGGAGAGCTCGCGCATCCAGAGTTCGAGCGGATCGCGCGAGCTCGACCGCGCGGCGCAGACGGCCTTAAGCATGTGCAACTTCAAGCCCGCCACGACCAATGGCGTTCCCGAGCAGGCATGGGCGCAGATCGCCTATGTGTGGACCTTGGATTAATAAGGGTGGTGATAGGGTGCCTCAGGAACGCTGCCTCAGGAATCGTAGAGAAGGAATCCAGCATAAAAAACCAACATCGTCCTCGCGGATGCGGGGACCCATAGAACGTTAGCGATAAGCAACCGTGCTATGGGTCAACGCGGGGGCGCCGAGCCATCCGCGAGGACGTTGTTTGCTGTGCTTGCTATGTTTGCCGTGCTTGCGGCAGCTGTGCTCCGTGTATTTGCTGTGTTTCCGAAATCTGTGCCTCCATATATTTGCTGTGTTTACGGAAGCTATGCTCCTTATGTTTGCTGTGCTTGCAGCATCTGTGTTTGCGATTAGTGGGCTGGGAATCGCATACAATGTCCAGCGCGCAAACGCGCGCCCGATTCCCACCACCACCGCACTAGGAACCCATGCAAAAGATGCTTTCCTCCATCGTCACCACGGTCCTCGCCACCAGCGTCGCCCTGGCCTTTCCCGCCCAAGCAAAGGGCCCCGTCCACGCGCCGGCCATCCAGGAAACCCCGTTGCGCGGCCATATGGCCTTCCTCTCGAGCGACTTGCTCGAGGGACGCGGCACCGGCCAGCGCGGCGGCGACCTGACCGTGGCCTACCTCGAAGCGCAAATGATGGCCCTGGGCCTGAAACCGGCCAACGGCAACAGCTTCCGCCAGGCCGTCAAGATCGCCGGCGTGCGCGCGCTGCCCAAGGACAGCAACGTCGCCATCGAAGTCGGCGGCAAGGCGCAAGAGCTCGCCTTCGGCAACGACTGGGTGTGGGCCCCGGCCAACGGCAAGCCATCCAACGCGGTCAACGGCGAAATGGTGTTTGTCGGCTACGGCATCAGCGCGCCTGAAGCCGGCTGGGACGACTACAAGGGCATCGATGCCAAAGGCAAGATCCTGGTCATGATGGTCAACGACCCGGCGCCGACGGCTGCCGAGCCGGAGCGTTTCAACGGCAAGGGCCTGACCTATTACGGCCGCTGGACCTACAAATTCGAAGAAGCGGCCCGGCGCGGCGCGGCCGGCGTGCTGCTGATCCACACCGACGCCTCGGCCTCGTACGGCTGGAGCGTGATTCAAAACAGCTGGCAGGCGGAACAATTCGGTTTGGCGGATAGCAAAACCGCGACCGAAATGCAAGGCTGGATGACCGACGGCACCGCGCGCAAGGTGTTCAAAGCCGCCGGCCACGACCTCGACGCCCTGCGCGCCGCCGCCGAAAACAAGGACTTTAAACCTGTTGCGCTGGGCGCGATGGTGAAGGGCGACATCAAGGCCACGGTGCGCGCGATCGAGCAGTTCAACGTCGCCGCCGTGGTGCCTGGCACCGACCCCAAACTCAAGGACGAAGTCGTCATTTACACGGCGCACTGGGACCACCTCGGCATGCAGGGCACCGGCGGCGACACCATCTACAACGGCGCGGTCGACAATGCGTCGGGCACCGCCGGCCTGATCGTGATGGCGCATGCCGCCATGCACGCGCCGACCAAGCGCAGCCAAATGTTCCTGTGGGTCGCGGCAGAAGAGCAGGGCTTGCTCGGCAGCGCCGCGTACACGGCCAGCCCGCTGTGGCCGCTTAACAAGACCGCCGCCAACCTGAATCTCGACAGCCTCAATTTTGTCGGCGGCGCGCGCGACATCGGCACCCAGGGCAGCGAGCGCACCGAACTGGCCAGCATGGCCGCCGCCACCGCCAAGACGATGGGCCTGCGCATATCGACGCCGAAGCCGGACCTGGCGGGCGTCTACTTCCGCAGCGACCATTTCAGCTTCGCCAAGGCGGGCGTGCCGGCGTTCTCGATCAAGGGCGGAAGCGACTACATCAAGGATGCCGTAGCCGGTCAGGAGAAACAAAAAGCCTACGGCGTGCGCTACCACCAGGTGTCGGACGAATACGATCTGAGCTGGGATCTGAGCGGCATGGTGCAGCAGGCGCAATTCACGCTGAACCTGGGCCGCATGATCGGCAATGCGCCGAAGATGCCGGCATGGAAGGCCGGCGAGGCACTCGGCAAGGCCCGCGCCGGGAAATAAGCTGATACGGGCGCCTACGCGCGCCCAAGCGGAAACCGCTCGCTACCGGCAATACCGGAGCGGGCGGTTTTTTTATGCCGCGAGTTTTACTTGACCGTGTGCGAAAACTGCACCGGCGCGAGCGCGGCGGGGGTGACCTTCTCGAGGTTGCGCACATCGTCAAGGTATTGGCCCTCGTACGCAAGCCGGTAGCTGTGCGTGCCCTGGCGGAAGGCATAGCTGTTGGTGATGTCGATTGTGTTTCCGTGTTTGGTCTTGGGCTTGACGGCCAAGAAATCGTCGGCCGTGATCGGCCCGCGTTTGACCATCGGCCCGGTATATTCAAGCGGCTTGCCGGTGGCGCTGTCGGTGATCACGAACAGGCTGGCAAACAACTGGTCGTCTTCGGCGATGGAGACCGGCACGTGGACCACGTTTGGACTTTGGTTGTCGATGGTGTAGTGCACCAGCACCTTGCCATCGCGCGATTCGACTTGCAGGGATTGGTTCACCATATTGCCTGCCTTTGGCGCCGCGGCGCTGTTTGTGACGGTGGTGTCGCACGCCATGGCGCCGATGGCCACCGCGAATAGTCCCACCGCATTGATGAAGGAGCCACTTGGCGACTTGAGCATCTTATTTCTCCGACATGTTGGCACCCGATTCTGCTACGTTTCAGTCAATTCGCCAAGCGCGATTTACTTGGGTCCCTTCATAATTGCTCCACAAACTTTGGGGATTATGGTTGCATGCTGGAAACGCCCAGCCTCACGAATTTTTAGGAGCCCGCCATGAAACGCCTCGTCCCCGTTACCCTGTTAGCCTTCATGGGCGCAGCCTTCGCACAGCCCCAGCACCCGGAGCGCGGCGAACGCTGCGGGCCGCCGCAGGAGGCATTTGCGGCATGCAAAGGAAAGCAACAAGGCGACAAGGTGAAGGCAAAAATGCCGCGCGGCGACGTGAGCGGCACATGCAAGTTGGTGCTGATTCCCGACGATCTGGAAGGCCAGGCCGGTGGTGCGCAGCGGCCGCGCGAACGCCGCTGACGCTTTGGCGCGCCCCAGTCGATCGCCATTGCGTTACCATGAGGCATATTTAACCTGCCCTCGCCAAATCGTAGATGACGAATTTCCCACCTGCCTGCCGCCCGCGCAACAGCCTGTTCGGGCGCTGCTGGGTGGCACTTATCGTGCTGATGCTCTCCACTGCGAACGGGCACGCGGCAACCCTGCAGGTGCGCATACCGGGTGCGCCGCCGAGTGCGAAAGGTCACGCGAGCTACTTCCCCAAACTGTTGCGGCTGGCGCTAGAAAAGACCCGCGCCACCGACGGCCCTTTCGAGATCGCGTATTTTAAGCATCCCCTGAGCAGCTTGCGGCAGAACGCCGAGCTCAAAAAGGGCGGCGCGATCAATGTGATGTGGGACGGCACCAACGGCGAGCGCGAAGCCGAGTTGCTGCCTGTGCGCATCTCGCTTTTGCGCGAACTAAACGACTACCGGGTGTTCCTGATCCGCGCCGAGGACCAGGAGAAATTTCGCGCGGTGCGCACGCTCGACGACTTGCGGCAGATGCGCGCCGGCGCCGGCGTCAACTGGCCCTCGACCGACGTTCTGCGCGCCAATGGCCTGCCGGTGGCCACCTCGATCACGCTTGAGTTTCTATTCCCGATGTTACGCGTCAAGCGGTTCGACTACATGCCGCGCGGTGTCTACGAGGCCTTTTACGAACAGCGCGTGCATGCAAGCGACGGCATCGTGATTGAGAAGTCCCTATTCTTGCATTACCAAGTGCCTTTCTACTTCTTTGTCAGCCGCGACAATCCAGCGCTGGCCGACCGCATCCGGCGCGGACTTACCATCGCGCTCAAGTGTT
>NZ_PXWF02000239.1 GCF_003011895.2 Massilia glaciei
GCGAGCGCCGCGACCGGCGGTGCCGCGCGCGGCGCCGCCCCATGGCCGGTCTTTACCAGCACCAGGGGCGGCAAGGGCTCGTCGTCTGCCGCGCCCAAGCTTGCCAGGGCGCCGGCGGCCGGCGCGTGCGGCGCGAGCGCCGCGGCCCGGGGCGGCTCGTCAACCGCCGTATGGCGTGGCATTGTGGCATTCATGTGCACCAGCCAGCCCAACGCGCCGATCAGGAACATGATCAGCACGCAGCCGCCGCCGACAAAAACGCGGCGGTTGAACGGGTCGCCACCGTAGGCCCTGCCGCGGCTGAGGCGGCCACCGGTGGGAAATGCGTGTGGCCGTGTTGGACGGCGCTGATGTTGGTCTGTTGGCTGCACCACTTGTCTCCTCAGTTTGTGGAACCTAGGTTAGAAAGACTGGCGAAAGCCATGCTGATTTTTATCAGGCGTGTGACGGTATGGGGGGCGGGCGGGCGCCGGCGCCGGTATTGTTCATCGGAAACAGACAGCGTTCTTGAGTGGGCGCAAATCCGGACCGCTTGGGCGGTCGATGATGGTGGCACCATCCGCGCCCCCTGAAAGGAAGACCATGTTCACCATCGAGCAGTTGCTCGCGCCGCTCAGCAGGGACCACCCTTGCGGCGAAGACATCGCCTTCTCGCCCGAGCTCGACGCGATCGCGCTGGCGCGCCGCAGCGACCTGCGCGCCGTTGGGACGCGGCCCGACGCCGACTGGGATTTCGTGGCGCGCCGCTGCGCCCAACTGATCAGGCTGCGCAGCAAGAACCTGAAGCTCGCGGTCTGGCTGACCGAGGCGGCCGCCATCAACGCGGGCATGCGCGGCCTGGGCGACGGCCTGTTGTTGGTGGCCGGTTTGTGCGAACGCTACTGGGACAGCGTGTTCCCCTTGCCCGACGAGCAAGGCTGCGAGCTGCGCATCGGCCATCTATGCTGGATCGCCGCGCGCACGCCGCAACTGCTGGCCGCCATCGCGGCCGGGGCCGGCCCGGCCTTCGGCGCCGGCGCCCGCCCGCCCCACGAAACCCGCTTGCTCGACGCCTGCCACTGCATGGGTGCAATCACCGAACTCGAACGTGTCATCGACGCGCGTCTCGGAGCGGCGGGGCCGAGCATGAGCGCCGCCCAACGGTCCCTTGAACGCATGATGCCCGCGCTGACGGCGGCGGCGCGCGCGCAGCCAGAAGGTCCGGCTTCGGCCCCGGTGGCCTGGGCGCCGGCACAAACGCGCGAGCACGCGGTCGCGCAACTGCGCGAGGCTGCTGCGTTTTTCCGGCGCACCGAGCCTGATAGCCCGGTCGCCTACCTGGCCGAAAAGGCGGCCAGCTGGGGCGAGCAGCCGCTGCACGTGTGGTTGCACGGGGTGGTCAACGACCCGGCGGCGTTCGCGCAACTGGCGCGCATGCTCGACCTTGGCGCCGACGCCAAGCCTTCGCATTAGCAACGCTTAAGGTGGGCCGTGGGTAGGTTGGCCGTGGGCCCGGACGTCAAAACGGGCCGCAAGCGGCCCGTATTTGTGTGGTGCGGCAAGCGCGTCGCGCGCCTGCGTCATTTCGCTTATCTTTTGCTCACTTCTAGGAGGCTGTCGGACTTAGGATCGTCGGCTGCAAAAAGTGTCGGACGGTCCATATTTCGCCGCTTTCTCGGCCAATAGCTCGCTATTGGCACTGCGAAATCGCCAAAATCTGTCCTCGCCCGTCACTTTTTTCGCTTCGACTCCCTAAGTCCGACAGCCTCCTAGCTTATTTTTTGGCTTTAGGCGCCTTGGCAGCAGCGCCCGGCGCGACCTGGGCGCTGGCTTTGGCCACTTGCGCCTCGACCACCTGGACCGCTTGGCGCGTCGCCTGGGTCACCTGCTCGTAGCCCTGGAAGGCGTTGTCGATCGCGGTCTTGATGATGGCCACGGCGTTCTCGGAGCCCGGCTTGACGTTTTGCGTCACATCGTAAATGAGGGCCGACAGGGTGCTCTTGGCCTCGGCCATGTGGGTGTCGGCGGCCTGCGTGAATTCGGTGCGGATGTCTTCGATGATGTCTTTGAGCTGGCCGCCGTAGGCGACCGCGCCTGCCATGCCGGGTTCGGCGTGCGCCGCCAGCGATGCCATCGCCTCTTTCGGATCCTTGGCCTGGCTCATCTCCTTGCCCGCGGCGATGGACGCCTCTGCCGAATTTTTTGCCGTTGCCATGTTCAGGGCGACCACCTGTTCGACGCCTTGCACCGCTTTGCTGGTGAGCGCGTTAAACGTCATCATCTGGAGTTCGAAAAGCGTCTTGGTGGCGGATGCAAATTGTTCGGGATTTGTAAACATGTACTTCTCCTCGGTGTGGATGAATGCAACGGACGGTCTCTGGTTTTTTTGGCTGTTCTGGCTTTTATGTCTCTTATGTCTTTTTCTGTCTGCTTGCGACTATATGGAATTCAAATTCGTTATTTCAATCATTATTTAACAGCTGACAATATAACGCATTGGCTATTTTTATAGGGGCCGCTTGCGCGCACCCAGCCGGGCCCGAGCGGGGACTGCGAGCAAACCCGCTTGCCGTCGAGTTTGCTGACCCAGGCATACCACGGCGCCGGCGCGGCCGCGCCCGCCAGGCAGGCAAAGGCGAGGGCGGCTCCGATGATGGTGTGGGGAAGGTTTTTCATATGCTAATGCCCGAGCATAGACTGTTCGCCGCGCAAGTCAATAGCCACCCGCAAGCTGTTTTGCCTCGGCCTTGGCCTCGGCCTCGGGCTTGGCGTGCGCCTTTGCCTCCGCCTTGGCGCCGGCCGGCGCCTCCACGCCCGCGCCGGCCTCGGCAATTTGCGGCGCCACCGGGGGCAGCACGAGCGTGAAGGTGCTGCCTTTGCCCGGTTCGGTTTGGAGCTCGATGCGCCCGCCCAGCACGCCCGTGACGATGTTGTGCGCCACGTGCAGGCCCAGCCCCGAGCCGCCCAGGCCGAGTTTGGTGGTGTAGAACGGGTCGTAGACGCGCGCGGCGAGCTCGGGCGCGATGCCGGCGCCGTCGTCCTGCACCGCCAGCGCGATGGCGCCGTCGGCGCGGCGCGCGGCCGTGATCCGGATGGTGCCGCCGCGCTCGCCCTCGAAGGCGTGCAGCATGCAATTGTCGAACAGGTTGGAGACGACCTCGGTCAGCGGCCCGGGGTAGCTGTCCATCGCCAGTGCCGGCTCGCTCGTCGAGAGCACCGTGATCGGGCGCTGGCGCGCGCTCACGCGCAGCGGCGGCAGCATTTCGCCGAGCAGGTCGCCGAGCATGAACGCGCGCCGCTGCGAGGCCGACTGGTCGACCCCGATCTGCTTGAAGGCGGCCACCAGGCTGGCGGCGCGCTGCAGGTTGCGAACGAGCAATCTGCCGGCCTCGTCGGCCTGGGCCAGGTAGACGTCGAGCGTGGAGCGGCGCAGGCCGTGCGCCAGGTCGGCCGTGAGCACGCGCGCGCGCTCGGCCATGGTGGTGGCCACGACCAGGCTGTTGCCGAGCGGCGTGTTGAGCTCGTGCGCGACGCCGGCCACCAGGCTGCCCAGCGCGGCGAGCTTGTCGCGCCGCACCAGTTCGTTCTGGGTGGTCGACAGCGTGGCCAGGGTCTGGGCCAGCTCGCGGTTGATGTGCTCGGCGTGCTCCTTGGCCCGGGTCAGCTCGCCCGTGCGCTCGCTGACGAGTTCTTCGAGATGCTCGCGGTGGCGCGCCAGTTCGCGTTCGCGCCGGGTGCGTTCGATTGCGATGCCGGCCAGATGGGTGGCCACGCCGATCAGGCGCGTGTCGTCGGGCCCGGGGCTGCGCCGTTCGCGGTAGTACATCGCGAACGAGCCGAGCACCTGGCCCTTGCCGACGTGGATCGGGGTCGACCAGCAGGCGCGCAGGCCGTACGGTTCGACCAGCCCCGTGTAGCCCGCCCACAAGGGGTCGCCCATGATGTCGCTCACCACCACCATGTCTTTGCGGAACATCGCGGTGCCGCACGAGCCGGCCCTGGGGCCGATCTTGAGGCCGTCGAGCGAAGCCATGTAGGCCGCCGGCAGGTTGGGGCCCGAGGCCGGGCGCAGCGTCTCGCCGTCTTCGTCGAGCAGCAGCACCGAGCACAGCACGCCCTGCGACTGGCCTTCGATCAGCAGCATGAGCTGGTCGAGCGTCGCGCCCAGCGGCGCGCCGAGCGCGATCATTTCGAGCAGCCGCGACTGGCCGTTGACGAGCGCCTCGGCCAGGCTGCGCTCGGTCACGTCGATAATGCGCAAATGCATCAGGCGGCGGCCCGGCACGGGCAGGCGGACCATGCGCAGCTCGCCCTCGAACGCGCGGCCGGCGGCGGTGAGGAAGGTCAGGGCCGGCGCGGCGGTCTCGCCCTCGCGCGCCTGTCCGAGCAACTCGGTGACCACGTCGGCGCAAGGTCTTGCGCCGCCCTGTCGGGGCGGACACAGATCGACGAGGCTGCGGCTGAGCAGGGCGGACCCGGACATGCCGAACATGGCCTCGGCCTTGAGGTTGGCGTCGATCAGCCGGCCGCTGTCGAGGTCGACCAGCACGACCGCATCGGGCGAGTGCGCGAGCATGGCGTGATAGTTCACTTCGAGCGCGTGCACTGGCGCCGACGGCGCCGGATTTGCGGGGCCGTGGTTTGGGGCGGGCTGCATTGCGGGGGCTTGCATAATCCAAGTGTAGTACTAAAGGGGCGCGCCGGGGGCGAAATTTGGCATATTGTGCTTACCAGCGGTGCGTAGTGCGGTGCGTACCTTCGGTGCGTAGCTGCGGTGCGTGCCTGCGGTCGTGCCGGCCGGCGCTTCCACGGCAGACCCGGAATCGAGGCACAATACGGCTATTGCGAACAGGCGGAGGCGGGCGGTGATGTCACACAATATTGCACACAATATCGGCGAGGCGGCCAAGGCCTCGGGCGTGTCGGCCAAAATGATCCGGCACTACGAATCGATCGGGCTGACGGCGCCGCCGCCGCGCTCCGGTGCCGGCTACCGGATCTACGGCGAGAAGGAGGTCAAGATCCTGCAGTTCATCCACCGCGCGCGCGCGCTCGGTTTTTCGCTCGAGCAAATCGGCGCCTTGCTGGCCCTGTGGAACGACAAGCAGCGCGCCAGCGCCGACGTACAGGCGCTGGCGCGCGGGCACATCGCAGAACTCGAGCGCAGGATCAACGGCCTGGCGGCGATGCGCCGCACGCTCGAGGCGCTCGCCGGTTCCTGCCATGGCGACGCGCGCTCGGACTGCCCGATCCTTGACGACCTTGCCGCCGCGCCGCGGTAATCACCAACGACAGCGCACAGCGCAGGCAACGACAGCGCACAGCGAAGGCAACGACAGCGCACAACGCAGGCAACGACAGCGCACAGCGAAGGCAACGACAGCGCACAACGCAAAACGCCGCAATCCTTTTGCAAAGATTGCGACGTTTTGGCCAAACCCGACAACTGTTTGAAACTCCTGCCTGCTGCTGACTGCTTGATGCTAACTTCTCTGCGGAAATCAATCCGGTAGATGGTGCCCACGGAGGGACTCGAACCCCCACACCTTACGGCACACGGACCTGAACCGTGCGCGTCTACCAATTCCGCCACGTGGGCACTGGAACCGCTTTGCTGCCACTGCTTCAAACTAAAACGCCGCAATCGAAGATCACGGCGCGCTAATGTGATTCCTGCTGTGATTCCTGCTTGGTACTCACCGTCAACTAACCGGGGAGTGGTGCCCACGGAGGGACTCGAACCCCCACACCTTGCGGCACACGGACCTGAACCGTGCGCGTCTACCAATTCCGCCACGTGGGCATTGAACCTGCTTCGCTGCTTTTGCTACTGAATGCCGACGTTTCCAACGACATCTGCTATCATACAAGCCTTTGAAGTTTTGCGCCAGATTAACTTTCCAACCTTGGCACCGACTTCGACTGCTGGTACGCCGCATTTTTCCCTCGCTTCGGCTTGCCGCCGCCGCGAGAGACCAAAATTATAGCGGAACAATTTGAAAACGCAAAGCGCTTGCCCAAACAATTTTTCGGGGCGTCCGGCGCGTGCACGCCAAGTTAGGCGAATCACACGGTCCTCCGTTACACTACGCATATCACCGTGTCAATTTTCACCGTGTCAGTCGCCCCCATGGGCATTCGCCAAGGGCGCTGCCAAAAACAATTATAGAAACTCATTTGAACCAAATTACTCACACCATTCCCAGCCGCGAGGATATTCTCGGCATTTTCCGCAGTGCGGCCGCGCCAATCGAGATCGAAGCGCTGGCGCGCACACTGGGCGTCCAAACCGAAGCCGTCGAGGTGCTCACGCGCCGCCTGAACGCGATGGAGCGCGACGGCCAGCTCCGCTCGGACCGCAACGGCACCTACGAACTCGTTGACGAAACCGGCTTTGTGGCCGGCAAGGTCACGGCCCACCGCGACGGCTTCGGCTTCGTCGTCCCCGACGACGCCAGCGAAGACCTGTTCCTGTCCGAAAAAGAGATGCAGAAGGTCCTGCATGGCGACAAGGTGCTGGCCAAGATCACCGGCACCGACCGCCGCGGCCGGCGCGAGGGCACGATCGTCGAGGTCGTCTCGCGCGGCAACACGCACGTGATCGGCCGCCTGCTCAACGAGGGCGGCGTCTGGATCGTCGCCCCCGAGGACAAGCGCATCGGCCAGGACATCCTGGTCGCTGGCTCGCCCGGCAAGGCCAAGGCCGGCCAGATCGTCAGCGTCGAAGTGATCGACCAGCCATCGCGCTTCAAGCAGCCCACCGGCCGCGTGGTCGAGGTGCTCGGCGAGCTCGACGACCCCGGCATGGAGATCGAAATCGCCGTGCGCAAGTTCGGCGTGCCGCACATCTTCTCGGCCGCGGCCCTCAAGTCGGCCGCCAAGCTGCCCGGCGAGGTGCGCGACATCGACCTCGAAGACCGGGTCGACCTGCGCGACGTGCCGCTCGTCACCATCGACGGCGAAGACGCGCGCGACTTCGACGACGCCGTCTATTGCGAGCCGGTCAAGGTGGGCAAGGCCAACTGCTTCCGCCTGATCGTGGCCATCGCCGACGTGAGCCATTACGTCAAGCCGAACGACGCGATCGACATCGACGCGATTGAGCGCAGCACCTCGGTGTATTTCCCGCGCCGCGTGATCCCGATGCTGCCCGAGAAACTCTCGAACGGCCTGTGTTCGCTCAACCCGGCGGTCGACCGCCTCACGCTCGTGTGCGACGCCGTGGTCTCCGACAAGGGCGAGGTCAAGGCCTACCAGTTCTATCCGGCCGTGATCCACTCCGCCGCGCGCCTGACCTACACCGAGGTGGCCGAGATCGTCGGCAACACCGCCGGCCCCGAGGCGGCCAAGCGGCCGGCCATCGTGCCGCACCTGCTCAACCTCAACGACGTCTACCACGCGCTGCTCAAGGCGCGCATGGAGCGCGGCGCGATCGACTTCGAGACCACCGAAACCTACATCGTCTGCAACCCGCTCGGCAAGATCGAAAAGATTATCCCGCGCACCCGCAACGAGGCCCACAAGATCATCGAGGAGTGCATGCTCGCGGCCAACGTCTGCGCCGCCGACCTGCTGATCCGCCACAAGCATCCGGGCACCTACCGCATCCACGCCACGCCGACCAAGGAGAAGCTCACCCAGGTGCGCACCTTCCTCAAGCAGGTCGGCCTGAACCTCGACGGCGGCGACAAGCCGTCCGCGGGCGACTACGCCGCGCTGATGCGCGTGGTCAAGGAGCGTCCCGACGCGCAACTACTGCAAACCATGCTGCTGCGCTCGATGCAGCAAGCCGTCTACAGCCCCGACAACATCGGCCACTTCGGCCTCGCGTACGAGGCCTACGCCCACTTCACGAGCCCGATCCGGCGCTATCCCGACCTGCTCACGCACCGCGCGATCAAGGCCATTCTGCTGGGCAAAAAGTACGAACCGAAGGGCATCGACCTCAAGTCGCTCAACACGACCGTCTCCAACGCGACGCGCAAGCAGCTGGCCAAGGACACCGCCGAAGGCAAGCAAAAGCAAGCCAAGGACCTGACCATCTGGGACGCGCTCGGGGTGCACTGCTCGGCCAACGAGCGGCGCGCCGACGAGGCCTCGCGCGACGTCGAAGCCTGGCTCAAGTGCTTCTTCATCAAGGACAAGCTCGGCGAGGAATTCACCGGCGTGGTCTCGGGCGTGACCACCTTCGGCATCTTCGTGCAGCTCGACGCGCTGTACGTCGAGGGCCTGGTCCACATCACCGAACTGGGCACCGACTTCTTCCAGTACGACGACGCGCGCCACGAGCTGCGCGGCGAACGCACCGGCAAGCGCTACCAGCTGACCGACCGCGTCACGGTGCAGGTGTCGCGGGTTGACCTCGAGGCGCGCAAGATCGACCTCGTGCTCGCCGGCGGCAGCGTCTCAAGCGACACGGGCGCGGGCAAGCCCAAGAGCGCGGCCGCCAAGGCGCTCGAGGCCAAGCCGGGCAAGTCGCGCAAGCCGACCGTCAACACGGCCGGCAACAGCGCGCGCTACGAGCTCGACACGAGCGCCGAGAACAATCCAAAGGGCAAACGTTCGAAGGGCGGCGCCGCGCCAAAACCGGTTTCAAAAACCAGCAAGAAGAAGCGTTAAGTTAAAGAAAAAAGTTAAAGAAAAAAGTTAAAGAAGAAAAGATGAAGAATAAAATGATATTCGGGTTCCACGCGGTGACCTCGCGCTTGCGTCACGAGGCTTCGTCGGTGGAGGAGATTTTTGTCGACGCCACGCGCCAGGACCGGCGCATGCACGATTTGGTGGCCAACGCCAAGTCGCTCGGCGTGCGCGTGATGCCGGTCGACTCGGCCCGCCTCGACAAGATCGTCGGCACCCGCCGCCACCAGGGCGTGATCGCGTTCGCGAGCGAACTGGCGCTGGCGCGCAACCTCGACGAGCTGCTCGACGCGATCGACGGCCCGCCGCTGCTGCTGATCCTCGACGGCATCACCGACCCGCACAACCTGGGCGCCTGCCTGCGCGTGGCCGACGGCGTCGGCGCGCACGCGGTGATCGTGCCCAAGGACCGCGCAGTCGGCCTCAACGCCACCGCCGCCAAGGTCGCCAGCGGCGCCGCCGAGACCGTGCCCTACATCACCGTCACCAACCTGGCGCGCACCATGCGCGAACTCAAGGAGCGCGACATCCTGCTGATCGGCACCTCCGACGACGCCGACCGCGGCCTGTACGAGGCCGACTTCTCGGGATCGGCCGCGCTCGTGATGGGCTCGGAGGGCGAGGGCATGCGCCGCCTCACGCGCGAGACCTGCGACGTGTTGGTCGGCATCCCGATGTTCGGTTCGGTCGAGAGCCTGAACGTGTCGGTCGCCTCCGGCGTGTGCCTGTACGAGGCGCGCCGCCAGCGCATGGCGCGCGAGGGCTGATTTTCGATTGGAAGCAAGGCGCTTGGCCGCAATCGCAGTCGAGCAAAAAGAGGGTTGGAGTTTTTTCGCGCAGCGAAAATGACTCCGACCCTTTTTTTGCGGTCCGAAGTCCATGGCCGCGATTGGCTTTGACCTGACCCCGGCAAGCCTCGCGCGAATGCGCTACCATGGCTCTCCAACAACTGTATTTGGCTGTCTTATGTTCCCCAACCTGAGTGACGATATCAAGAGCATCATCAAGCGCGATCCCGCGGCCCGCAACACGTGGGAGGTGATCACTTGTTACCCGGGTTTCCAGGCCATCATGATGCACCGCTGGGCGCATTTCTTCTGGGGCGCCGGACTCAAATGGATCGGCCGCTTCATCTCCTATCTCGCGCGCATCGTCACGGGCATCGAAATCCATCCCGGCGCCACCATCGGCCACCGTGTGTTCATCGACCACGGCTTCGGCGTGGTCATCGGCGAGACCGCCATCGTCGGCGACGACTGCACCATCTACCAGGGCGTCACGCTCGGCGGCACCACGCTCACCAGCGGCACCAAGCGCCACCCGACGCTCGAGCGCGGCGTCATCATCGGCGCCGGCGCCAAGGTGCTCGGCGCGTTCACGGTTGGCGAATACGCCAAGGTCGGCTCGAACGCGGTCGTCGTCAAGCCGGTGCCGGCCGGCGCCACCGCGGTCGGCAACCCGGCCCATATCGTGCGGAAAGACCTGGACCTGCGCAACGCGCAGTTGTTCTCTGCCTATGGCGTCAGCGCCAACGGCGACGACCCGCTGTCGAAGGCGCTGCACAACCTGATCAACCACGTGGCGCGCCAGGACGAGCAGATGGAGTGCATACTGGCAACGATCAAAGAGGCCGGCATCGCCTGCTCCGGCATCCCCGGCTGCGACAAACTCGACTCGGTCGAGCTCAACAAACTGGTCGAATAAACTGGCTGTACAATACAAGGAAAGATTAATGACACTAGAAGCAAACGGCACCACCGACCTGCTGGCCGAATTCGATGCTTTCGAAATCCGCGTGCTCGCGGTGCTGGCCGAAAAAGAGGCGCTCACGCCCGACAACTATCCGATGTCGCTCAACGCGATCACCAACGGCTGCAACCAGCTCTCGAGCCGCGACCCCGTCATGCAAATTTCCGACGAGACGGTGCAGGATGTGCTGCAGCGGCTCATGCAGCGCAAGTTCGTCAACGGCATCACCCAGGCCGGTGCGCGCGTGACCAAGTACGAGCACCGCCTGCGCGTCAAATGGTCGCTCGAGCAGGACAAACTGGCCGTGATGGCGATTCTAATGCTGCGCGGCCTGCAGACGGCCGGCGAGATCCGCACCCGCGCGGGCCGCGTGCACGACTTCAAATCGGTGGCCGACGTCGAGACCGCGCTGCAGTTCCTGATGGACAAGTACCCGCCGCTGGTGTCGCGCCTGGCGCTCGCGCCCGGCACCAAGGAGCCGCGCTACGGCCATCTGCTGGCCGGCGAGGCCGCCCTGGCGCAGCAGGAGACCGCGGCAGGCTACGCCGGCTCGCTCGCGGCGCCGTCGCAGGGCGGGCGCGTCGGCCAGCTCGAGCAGGAGGTGGTGTCGCTGCGGCGCGAGGTCGACCTGCTCAAGGAACAATTCGAAAGCTTCCGCAAGCAATTCGAATAAACCGCGCGGTACCGGAAAGCAAAAGCGCCCCGCGATCGTCAAGACCGCGGGGCGTTTTTTTGCTTAATGGTGTTTACGGAAACCTGCCTTGCAAGGCAGGTCCGTTACGCAGGGGCGTGGCAATGCCACCCCAATTCCCTGCTCACCCTTCGTCCCTCCAGCGACGCAGACGCGTCGCCACGAACAGCATGGCGACACCGGCGGCCACGCCGATCCACACGTTCGGTCCGGCCAGCGTCCTCCACGATTCAAAGAAGATTGTTCCCATCTCGGCGCCGTGGCCGGAGCTTGGGACAAAGCGCTCGGGCGTGATGCGCTCGAAACCGAACCACGCGCCGGGCACCAGGCCGAACAGGCCGCGTCCGATGATGTTGGTCATGAACCAATCCATATTGACCGCGATGCCGGCCGTCCAGCTGGCCCACTTGATCAGCAAGGCGGTGAGCAGCGGCGCGCCGACGGCCCACAGGAACACTTTGGAACGGGCCCACGCCGACACCATCATCAGCCAGCCGATCGTCGGCAGCGCCCACAGCGCATACACCGGCAGCAATCCCACCAGCCGCACCGGGGTCAGGTACACGTCGGCGTTGCTGAGCGCGGTGCCGAAGGCGTTGATGCCCTGGAATGCGAACACCAGGCAGGCGATCAGGAGCAGGGCCAGCGAGGCCGCGGTCGCGACGCCGAGCGTGATCAGCGGCGCCACCACGATGATGGTGGCGACCTTCGAGAGCACCGTCATATGGTCCGACAGCGGCAGCGACTTCCAGAACAACACGCTGCGGTCGCGGCGCTCCTCGTACAGCGCGCCAAGGCAATAGAAGAAGGCGATCACGGCCAGCATCAGCAGCAGCGGGACGGCCGCCAGCATGACCATGCTCGACATCGTCTCGACCAAATTCGTCTTGTCGGCCTGCTGCATCTTTTGCAGCTCGGTGGCGATGGTCGTCGTCGACTTCGTCATGCTGGTGCCGTCGGCATGGCGCGTGATGACGGTGTCGGCATGGTTGACGGCCGCATAGGTGAACATGCCGCCCAGCAGGACCACCATCGCGATCCCGACCACGATCGGCGCCCACACCAGCGCGCCCTTGTGCTCCCAGAACTCGCGCCGCAATAACCATTTCATCGTTTTCATGCGTAGCTTCCTTTCATGGTCGCGACGAACAGGTCGGCGACGCTTGGGTTTCTTGTTTCACCGAGTGCCTCGAGCTGGGCCCGCGGGACGCCGTCGAACAGCATCACCGACTTGCCGAACACGCTGCGCTGGTCGATCGGCTGCAGCGCGTTGGCCGCGTTGACCTTGTCGGCCGGAACCATCACCTCGGTGTAGCGCTCGCCGACCTCGTCCATCGACACCGACAGCACGATCTTGCCGTCGCGGATGAACATCAGGTCGGTCAGGATGTGCTCGACCTCCTCGACCTGGTGGGTGGTGATGACGATCGTCTTTTTCTCGTCGAAATAATCCTCGAGCAGGTTCTGGTAGAACTGCTTGCGGTAGATGATGTCGAGGCCGAGCGTGGGCTCGTCGAGCACGAGCAGCTTGGCGTCGATCGCCATCACGAGCGCGAGGTGCAGTTGCACCACCATGCCCTTGGACATCGACTTGACCATCATGCCGGGCGACAGTTTGGTGTTGGCGAGGTAGCGTTCGGCCTTCTTGCGGTCGAAGCGCGGATGCACGCCGGCCACGAAGTCGATCGCGTCGCCGACCTTGAGCCAGCGCGGCAGGATGGCCACGTCGGCGATGAAGCAGACCTCCTGCATCAGCGCGTCGCGCTGGGTGCGCGGGTCGAAGCCGAGCACCGACAATTCGCCGTCGAACGGGATCAGGCCCAGCGCGGCCTTGAGGGTGCTGGTCTTGCCCGAGCCGTTGGGTCCGATCAGGCCGACGATGCGCCCGGCCGGGATCTCGAAACTGATGTTGTCGACCGCGACAGCTTTGCCGTAGTGCTTGCTCAAGCCCCGGGCCGAGATCACGGCGCTCATGCCGCACCGCCCGGCTGGGTGCTGCGCAGCAGTTGTTCGACGTCGAGGCCGAGGCGGCGGATGCGCTCGACCATGGCGGGCCATTCCTCGCGCACGAAGCGCTCGCGTTCGCTTGCCAGCAGTTTCTCGCTGGCGCCTTCGGTTACATACATGCCGATCCCCCTTCGTTTTTCTACAAGATTGTCGTCCACGAGTTCCTGGTAGGCGCGTGAGACGGTTATTGGGTTCAGTTGGTACTCGGCCGCCACCTGGCGCACCGAGGGCAGGGGGTCGCCCGCCTTGAGCGCGCCGTCGAGCATCATGCCGATGACCCGGTCCTTGAGCTGGCGGTAGATTGGGGTGTTGTCGTTCCAGCCGATCGTCATTTTTGACTCTCCTGGGCAAACCGTGAAGCAGGTTGATACATGATGCCTCCCTGGTGGTGAGGTGATTGGGTATTGAGGTGGTGATGTAGTTAACTATAACACCGTTCTAATTTAAGTCAACAGATTTATTGTCGATTGTCCAGTCGGGAAAGTGTTTCCAATTTGCAACGCTCTAGGCGGAACGATAACTGATGTTGCCCGTAAGGGCGTAGACTGGCGGGGCCGAAACAGAGGGAATGTCATGGGGTTGAAATTGCGCAGGGCGGTCATCAGCAATATGGTCGTGACAATGGTGCTGGTGTTCGCCGCCAGCGCCGGGGCGGGGGTGTTGTCGGGCCTGATGCGGCTCGATTCCATCATGCTCGGCGTGCCGCTGGGCCTGGCGCTGGCCGCGGGCTTGTCCGCGGCCCTGCTCAAGATGCACAGGCTCAAGGCGCGCACGCTGGCCAAGATCACGCGCCAGTTCTCCTGGATCGCGCTCGAACACGGCTGCAAGGTCGGCGGCCACCAGGTCGACTGGAAGACGCTCGACGATTTCGCCGTCACGCTCAGGCTGCGCGGCTTTGAGCCGCTCGGCTGGCACACGCCCAATCCACTGCCAAAGGGCGCGACCTGGGTCTCGGCCTGCTTCCTCAACGCCCTCAAGACCACCTTGATCGAGGTGCAGCGGATCGAGACCCTGCCGGGCGCGACCACCGGCGCCATCGGCGGCGTGCGTCTGACGGTGTTCTCGGTGATCGGCGGAACCATCCGCACCGTCACCACCGACCACAAGGTGACCCCGACCAGCTACCTGCTGCGCTATCCGACGGACGTGTTCGCCTCGTATCCGGGCTTGCCGCTGCCGCGTCTGCTCGACAAGCACGAGGCCCTGGTCAAGGCCCTGTGCGGGCGCACCGACAAGTATCCGAGCGCCGGCCTGACGGTGGCGCGCTACGTGCTGCTGCAGCGCGAGCGCCTGGCGCAAACGCGCGCGCGGGTGGCGGGGATGAGCGGGTTCAAGATCGCCGGCATCATCGACGCCTTCGAAAGCAATCCGCAAAGCAAGTGGGCGCCGCCGAGTGATGTCTTGCCGAAGCTGCCCGAGCGCTCGTTCGCCCAGCTCGACGCCAGTCCTGCCGTCAAGGGCGGGCCGCCGATCGTCGCGATGCCCGCCCCGTGATGTGCCCCGTGACGCGTGTCGTGAAGTCGCTTGATGACACGTGCTTCATGATGCGTGAACATCGGATCGCGCCGCCCGCCGCAGCCGAAAGGGGGGTGGCATGCCGATCAACTATGCGCGGCGGCTGACCGGGCATACCCGCTCGGCCAAGTCGAACCGCCATCTTGGTTTTGCGCTCGCTTTCGTCGCCGGCGCCACCAACGCCGGCGGCTTTCTCGCGGTCCAGCAGTACACCTCGCACATGACGGGCATCGTCTCGGCGGTCGCCGACAACCTTGCCCTCGGCGCGTTCGCGCTGGTCGGGGCCGGGTTCGGCGCCTTGCTGTCGTTCCTGCTCGGCGCGGCCTGCACGGCCGTCATGGTCAACTACGCGCGGCGCCGGCAAAGGGACAGCGAATACGCCTTGCCCTTGCTGGTCGAGGCGCTGCTGCTGCTCGCCTTCGGCATGCTGGGCGCGCGCCTGGCCGGCATCGAAGGCCTGTTCATCCCCGCGACCGTGATGCTGTTGTGCTTCATCATGGGGCTGCAAAACGCGCTCATGTCCGAGATCTCGCATGCCGAAATCCGCACCACCCATGTGACCGGCATCGTCACCGACCTCGGCATCGAATTGGGCAAGTTCGTGTATTGGAACCGCGGCGGCGCGCGCGCGCGGCCGTTGGTCGCGGCCGATCCGGACCGGCTCAAGTTGTTGTCCGCGCTGCTGGGTAGTTTTTTCGGCGGCGCGCTCGTCGGCGCCTTCGGCTTCAAGCTGGTCGGCTATCTCGCGACGGTGCCGCTGGCACTGGTTTTGTGCGCGTTCGCGCTGGTGCCGACGATAGACGACGTCCGGGGCGGGCTGCGCCGGCGCGCCGGAAAGAGGCGCTCCTAGGCGCTTTCCAGGCGCTTTCTAGACGTTTTCTAGGCGCCATCGGGCACGGCGGCGCCGTCCCGGTCGCGCCGCGTGATGGCGCCGGCGGCGTCGATCTCGATCCAGCCGCCGCGCGCCGGCTCGGCGTCCTCGTCCCAGTCGGGCAGCACGTAGCGCCGCTTGCCGCCGGCCTGGTGCAGGGCGGGGCGGTGTGTGTGGCCGTGGATGAGCACGTCGGCGCCGGTGCGCGCGAACAGGGCGCCGACCGCCGCGTCCGTCACATCCATGATCTCGTCGCTTTTGCTGGTGTGCGCCTCGCGGCTGCCTTCGCGCAGGCTGGCGATGATGCCCTTGCGCTGGGCCAGCGGCATGGCCAGAAATTGCGCCTGCCACGCGCTTTGCCGCACCTGCGCGCGGAACGCCATGTAGTTGAGATCGTCGGTGCATTCGGCGTCGCCATGCACGAGCGCGATGCGCTGTCCGCCGATCTCGGCCACATGCGGTTCGGCCAGCGCGCGCAGGCCGGCCGCCCGCGCGAACGCGGGGCCGGTCAGGAAGTCGCGGTTGCCGGGGATCCAATACAGCGCGACGCCGGCGTCGGCCACGGCGCGCAGGGCCGACAAGATGCTCTGGTGGTAGGGCGCGCCGAGGTCGTCGTCGCCGGCCCAGTATTCGAACAGGTCGCCGAGGACGTACAACGCCTCGCAAGCCACAGCGCGCTCGGCCAGAAAACGCAGGAACGCGCCGGTGGTGCGCGGATGGGCCTCCTGCAAATGCAGGTCAGAAATGAAAAGCGCGCTTGCGCGCGCTGGCATCGTCATCGCGTGACCTTGGCCCTTACAGGACTTCGATCTTCTCGATGATCACTGGCTCGGCCGGCACGTCGGCGAACATGCCGCTGCGGGTGGTCTTGACCTGGTTGATCTTGTCGACCACGTCGGTGCCGGCGGTGACTTTGCCGAACACGGCGTAGCCCCAGCCGTCACCGCCCGGATAGTCGAGGAAGGCGTTGTTCTTGGTGTTGATGAAGAACTGGGCCGACGCCGAATGCGGGTCCGAGGTGCGCGCCATGGCGAGCGTGTAGTGGTTGTTCTTGAGGCCGTTCTTGGCTTCGTTCTCGACCGTCTGGTCGGCCGGCTTTTGCTTCATGCCCGGCTCGAAACCGCCGCCCTGGATCATGAAGTCGGCGATGACGCGGTGGAAGATGGTGTTGGTGTAGTGGCCCTTGGCGACGTAGTCGAGGAAGTTGGCAACCGATTTCGGCGATTTCTCGGTGTCGAGTTCGACGGTGATGTTGCCCATGTTGGTGGTGATCAGTACGGTCATGATGTGTGTCCTGTTGACTAAAATGTTGGTGGTTGCGGCACGTCCGCCGCCGCGCCGCTGGCGGCGAACGGCGGACGCGAGGGCGTTATTCTACCGGTAATCTTTATTTTTCTACCGTTTAACGACGGTGGCCGACTGAATCGTGATCGGCTTGATCGGCACGTTTTGCTGGCCCTGCTTGTCGTCGACCTTGACGGCCTTGATCTTGTCAACCACGTCCATGCCCGAGATGACCTTGCCGAACACGGTGTAGCCGAAGCCGTCCTGGCCCGGATAGTTAAGGCCCTGGTTGTCGGCCACGTTGATGAAGAACTGCGAGGTGGCCGAATTGGGGTCGCCCGTGCGCGCCATGGCCACACTGTAGGGCACGTTCTGCAGACCGTTCTGGGCTTCGTTTTTGATCGGCCGGTCGGTCTTTTTTTGCACCATGCGCGCGTCCATGCCGCCGGTCTGGATCATGAAGCCGTCGATGACGCGGTGGAAAATGACGCCCTTGTAGTGGCCCTTCTTGACATACTTGAGGAAGTTGGCGACCGAGGCCGGGGCTTTTTCCTGGTCCAGTTCGAGCACGATTTCGCCCATGCTGGTCTTGAGCGAGACCTGCGGCGGCGCGGCCGCCAGCACGGCGCCGCCGAGGCTGATGCCGAACAGAACGGCCAGGAATTTGCCGACCAGCGGCACGCTTAACAATTTCGATTCTTGCATTTTGGCTTCCTCAACGTTGAAGTGCAGGGGCATTACATAGCGCAATTGCTGTCAAGCCATTTGCGTAAAAATAAACCTGATCCATATGCGGCCAGTCCGGTTTTTATCAATGCTATACTTTGCGCAGAACGCCTCCATTCTATCAAATTAGAACAATACAGAGGGTCCGACGATCTCGACGCAAATCCGCTATTCCGGTGCGCGCCCCCAGGGCGACGGCGCCCGGTATTCGCATTGCCCGGGCGTCCGCCCAACTAAACACATGCAAAAGCCACATGAGCAATCTAAAGATTTACAACACGCTCGCGCGTGAGAAGCAGCTATTCGTGCCGATCGAGCCCGGCAAGGTCGGCATGTACGTGTGCGGCATGACGATCTACGATTACTGCCATATCGGCCATGCGCGCATGATGATGGCGTTCGACGTCATCTACCGCTGGCTCAAGGCCTCGGGCTACCAGGTCAGGTACGTGCGCAACATCACCGACATCGACGACAAAATCATCCGCCGCGCGGTCGAAAACGGCGAGACCCTGTCGCAGCTGACCACCCGCTTCACCCAATACATGGACGAGGACACCGGCGCGCTCGGCATCCTGCCGGCCGACGTCGTGCCGCGCGCCACGCAATACGTTCCGCAAATGCTGGGCATCATCGAGCTGCTCGAGCAAAAGGGCCTCGCCTACAAATCCGACGACGGCGACGTCAATTACGCGGTGCGCGAGTTCGCCGGCTACGGCAAGCTGTCGGGCAAGTCGCTCGACGACCTGCGCGCCGGCGAGCGCGTCGACGTCAATACGGGCAAGCGCGACCCGCTCGACTTCGTGCTCTGGAAGGCGTCCAAAGAGTCCGAGCCCGACGAGGTCAAATGGCCGTCCAAATGGGGCAGCGGGCGCCCGGGCTGGCACATCGAATGCTCGGCCATGTCGTGCGCCACGCTGGGCGAGCACTTCGACATCCACGGCGGCGGCGCCGACCTGCAGTTCCCGCACCACGAGAACGAGATCGCCCAGTCCGAGGGCGCGTTCGGCCACGCCATGACCAACTACTGGGTGCACAACGGCTTCGTGCGCGTCGACAACGAAAAGATGTCCAAGTCGCTCGGCAACTTCTTCACGATCCGCGACGTCCTTAAAAAATACGACGCCGAGGTGGTGCGCTTTTTCATTTTGCGCGCGCACTACCGCAGCCCGCTCAACTACTCCGACGTCCACCTCGACGACGCCAAACTCGCGCTCACGCGCCTGTACACGGCGCTGGCCGAGTTCGACCTGAGCGCGGGCGAATGCCAGGTCGACTGGGCCGAGGCGCACGCCGTGCGTTTCCGCGAGGCCATGGACGACGACTTCAACACCCCGGTCGCCATTGCCGCGCTGTTCGACCTAGTCACCGAGATCAACAAAAACAAGTCGCCCGCGCTGGCGCGCCAGTTCAAGGCGCTCGCCGGCGTGCTCGGCATTTTGCAGCGCGCGCCGCAGGCCTTCCTGCAGGCGGGCGCGGGGCAGGGCGCCGGAGGTGACGAGGCCATCGCCGACGCCATCGCGCGCCGTCTCGAGGCCAAAAAGGCGCGCGATTTCGCCGAGTCCGACAAGATCCGCGCCGAGCTGCTCGCCGCCGGCGTCATCCTCGAGGACAAGCCGGACGGCAGCACCAATTGGCGCCGCGCATGATGGCGCTGCACCGGGAAACGGCGGGCACGACCACCTTGATACTCGAAGTCCCACACTACTGGGAGCAGGCGAAAGCCGAGCTCATGAAGCGAGACCGCATCATGAAAAAGCTCATCCCCCAGTTCGGCGACCTGCACCTGGTCGGCCACGGCGACCCGTTCACCACGCTCGCGCGCTCGGTGGTGGGCCAGCAGGTGACCACCCGCGCGGCCGACGCCGCCTGGAACAAGCTGATCACGGTATGCCCCAAAATCACGCCGGTCCAGGTCATCAAGGCCGGCGCCGAACAGTTGTCGGCATGCGGGTTGTCCAAGCGCAAGACCGAATACATCCTCGACCTGGCCGACCATTTCAAGGCCAAGCGCGTGCACGCGAACCAGTGGGCCGAGATGGACGACGAGGCCGTCATCGCCGAACTGGTCCAGATCCGCGGCATCGGACGCTGGACCGCCGAGATGTTCCTTATATTCAATCTGCTGCGCCCCAACGTGCTGCCGCTCGACGACCCGGGCCTGATCCTGGGCATCAGCCAAAATTACTTCTCGGGCGAGCCGGTCTCGCGCAGCGACGCGCGCGAGGTCTCGGCCAACTGGGAGCCATGGCGGACCGTGGCGACATGGTATTTGTGGCGCAGTCTGGACCCGGTAATTGCTGAGTAGCCAGAACGGCGGATCGTGGAGGCCGGTCTTGCGAGGCAGGCCCGTCAAGCAGGTGCGCGGCATGGCGCGCAAATTTCCTGCTACACCCTCCGGTTCCGGTAGAATAACGCCTTGCGCCGGCCGCGCGGGGGATGTGCGGCGGCCCGAAATAACACGGAGCTAAAATGACTAAAACAACCTTCCTCAATTTCGAGCAGCCGATCGCGGAGCTCGACTCCAAGATTGAAGAGCTGCGCTTCGTCCAGGACGATTCCGCCGTCGACATCTCCGAAGAGATCGACCGCCTGGCCAAAAAGAGCCAGCAGCTGACCAAAGACATCTACGCCAAGCTCACGCCATGGCAGGTGTGCCAGATCGCGCGCCACCCGCAGCGTCCGTACACCATGGACTATGTCAACGAAATCTTCACCGACTTCCACGAATTGCACGGCGACCGCTCGTACGCGGACGACCTGTCGATCGTCGGCGGCCTGGCCCGCTTCAACGGCCAGGCTTGCATGGTCATCGGCCACCAGAAGGGGCGCGACACCAAGGAGCGCGCGTTGCGCAACTTCGGCATGCCCAAGCCCGAAGGCTACCGCAAGGCCATGCGCCTGATGAAGGTCGCCGAAAAATTCGGCCTGCCGATCTTCACCTTCGTCGACACCCCGGGCGCGTTCCCGGGCATCGACGCCGAGGAGCGCGGCCAGTCCGAGGCGATCGGCCACAACCTGTACGCGATGGCCGAGCTCAAGGTGCCTTTGATCGCGACCATCATCGGCGAGGGCGGCTCCGGCGGCGCGCTGGCGATCGCCGTCGGCGACGCCGTGCTGATGCTGCAATACGCGACCTACTCGGTCATCTCGCCCGAGGGCTGCGCCTCGATCCTCTGGAAGACCTCCGAGCGCGCCTCCGACGCGGCCGACGCGCTGGCCCTGACGGCGCACCGGCTCAAGGCCATGGGCCTGGTCGACAAGATCATCAACGAGCCTTTGGGAGGTGCGCACCGCGACACCAAACAGATGGCCGTGCTGCTCAAGCGCGCGCTGGCCGACACGCTGCGCCAGTTCCAGGGCGTCAAGACCAAGGACCTGATCCAGGCGCGCCACGACAAACTGATGAGCTACGGCAAATTCAAAGAAACCACGCCGGTCGACGAGTGAGTTCAGTTCAAGCCGGGTCGGTCCCGGCAACGTTCGCGCGGGCGCTAGGCGCCCTAACAACGCCGTCATTCCCGCGAGAGACACCGTCATTGCCGCGCGAAGAACCGTCATTGCCGCGAGAAGCACCGTCATTGCCGCGAGAAGCACCGTCATTGCCGCGAGAGACACCGTCATTGCTGCGAGAGACACCGTCATTGCCGCTAAAAACACCGTCATTCCCGCGAAAGCGGGAACCCATGCTGAGCGAGCAGGGCGCGAACGCCCCAATTTCCTCGATGGCAATCGCCTACAGCGGCGGCTTGGATTCGTCCGCGCTGCTGCACCTGGCGCATAACTACGCGCAGCAGCACGGCATCGCGCTGTACGCCTTCCACATCCACCACGGCATCAGCCCGAACGCCGACGCCTGGCTCGCGCATTGCCGCGCCAGTTGCGAGGCGCTCGGCGTCACCTTCGCCGCGCGCCACGTCACGCTTGCCAAGGGCAAGTCCGGCATCGAGGCGGCGGCTCGCAAGCTGCGCTACGCGGCCCTGGGCGCGCTGTGCGGCGAGCACGACGTGAACCTGATGCTCACCGCCCACCATCTCGACGATCAGGCCGAAACGGTGCTGCTGCAGTTGCTGCGCGGTTCCGGCACGGCGGGGCTGTCGGGCATGGACGCGGCCAACGCCGCACCCGAGCTGCTGGGCAACCCGGCGCTGGTCATGGCGCGCCCGCTGTTGCCGGTCGCGCGCGGCCAGCTCGAAAGCTACGTCGCCGACAATGCCATCGCGTATGTCGACGACGAATCGAACATCGATCCGCACTACGCCCGCAATGCCCTGCGGCACAAGGTGATGCCCGCGCTGGCCGACGCCTTCCCGGGCTTCCAGGAGCGCTTTGCGCGCAGCGCCGCGCACGCGCAGTCGGCCCAGCGCCTGCTGACCGAGCTGGCCGTGCAGGACCTCGGGCAATGCCTAGACGGCGAGTGCATCGACGTCGCCAAGCTGCGCCTGATGAGCCTTGACCGCGCCTACAACATGCTGCGCCACTGGTTCGGCACGCGCGCGCTGCGCATGCCGTCGACCGCGTGGCTGAGTGAAATGGTGACCCAGCTGGTCGAGGCGCGCCACGACGCCCAACTGCTGGTGACCCACCCCGACTGCCACATCCGGCGCCACCGCGACCGCCTGCACATCACGCCCAAGCTGGCCGAGCTGGCCGGCACGCGCGACGAGGACGACGACGTGCGCGGTCCCGGCCAGTTGTTCCGCTGGCAGGGCGAGGCGCAGATCGCGTTTCCGGCCTACGGCGGCGTGCTCCACTTCGAGCAACTCGAATCCGGCATCGACCCGGCCTGGCTGCGCGCGCAGCCGTTGCAGATCGATTTCCGCAAAGGGGGAGAGCGCCTCAAGCCGGCGCCCAACCGCCCCACACGCAGCCTCAAATACCACTACCAGGCCAACGACGTGCCCGCATGGGAACGCGAGCGCCTGCCCATCGTCAGCGCCGGCAAGGCGCTCTTGTTCGCGGCCGGCATCGGCATGGATTGCCATAACGTGGGCGCCGGCGACGGCCCGCGCATCCACCTGCGCTGGCAAAGCCTGGTCGGCTGACTACTGCCTGAAATACGCATTACCTTATGCCGATTCCGTATAAATCGGCGCCGGGTTTGCCTTGTTTTTTTGCATTGCAGCATGTAGAGTTAAGCCCTCTTTTTACTATTTACCGAGCGGAACTTTCTCTCTATGGCATTAATCGTCCACAAATACGGCGGTACGTCGATGGGCTCGACAGACCGCATCAAAAATGTCGCGCAGCGCGTGGCCAAGTGGCATGACGCCGGCCACCAGATCGTGGTGGTGCCGTCGGCGATGTCGGGTGAAACCAACCGCCTCATCGGCCTGGCCAGGCAGATCAGCGACAGCCCCGATCCGCGCGAGCTCGACATGATCGCCTCGACCGGCGAGCAGGTCTCGGTCGGCTTGCTGGCCATGGCGCTGCACGCGATCGGCAAGGAAGCGGTCTCGTACGCGGGTTGGCAGGTCGCCATCAAGACCGACTCGGCCTTCACCAAGGCGCGCATCCAGTCGATCGACGACGCCAAGGTGCGCGCCGACCTCGACGCTGGCAAGGTCGTGATCATCACCGGCTTCCAGGGCGTGGACGGCTTCGGCAACATCGCCACGCTCGGGCGCGGCGGCTCCGACACATCGGCCGTGGCGATCGCGGCGGCCATGAAGGCGTCCGAATGCCTGATCTACACCGACGTCGACGGCGTCTACACGACCGACCCGCGGGTGGTGTCGGAGGCGCGCCGGCTCAAGACCGTGACGTTCGAAGAAATGCTCGAGCTGGCCTCGCTGGGCTCGAAAGTGCTGCAAAGCCGCTCGGTCGAATTCGCGGGCAACTACCGGGTCCCGGTACGCGTGCTCTCGTCGCTGACCGACCCCCTGATGCCGCTCGAGGAAGAAGCTGATTCGGGCACCCTGATATCGTTTGAGGAAGATTCACACATGGAACAAGCCGTCATCTCCGGTATCGCGTTCAACCGCGACGAGGCAAAAATCACGATCCTGGGCGTGCCCGACAAGCCGGGCGTGGCCTACCACATCCTGGGGCCGGTCGCCGATGCCAACATCGAGGTCGACATGATCATCCAGAACCAGTCGGTCGAGGGCAAGACCGACTTCACGTTCACCGTCTCGCGCGGCGAGTACACCAAGGCGCTCGGCGTGCTCGAGGGCATCAAGGACGAGATCGGCGCGGCCAGCGTGATCGGCGACGCCAAGGTGTCGAAGGTGTCGGTGGTGGGCGTGGGCATGCGCAGCCACGTGGGCGTGGCATCGCAGATGTTCCGCACGCTGTCGGAGGAGGGCATCAACATCCTGATGATCTCGACCTCGGAGATCAAGATCTCGGTGCTGATCGACGAAAAGTACATGGAACTGGCCGTGCGCGCGCTGCACAAGGCCTTCGATCTGGAAAAAGCTTAACTTTTTTCAAAAAATGCGTCCGTTCCATTGACCAAACGGGCGCTAAAAGATATGATCTTGGTCTTCTGTTCTAGCAAATTTTGCCGGGGCAGGAAAAGGTTGATTTAGTTCAGCTAGGAGACGTGGCCGAGTGGCCGAAGGCACATCCCTGCTAAGGATGCATACGGCTTATACCTGTATCGTGAGTTCGAATCTCACCGTCTCCGCCAGTACAGCTATGAGAGATATTCGAAAAATCTCTCTACCCCCCCCAAAGGACCCATCAAAAGGTTTATGACGGGGGGATACAGAATGAGTCAACGTACTCATTTTGAAAGTGGGGCGGCCTTGAGCCGCCCCGTTTGCTTTTGTGCCTTCACATGGCGTAGGTGCAACCCCAGCCCCCCCCCACCTCTGCAACACACAGCACCCGATACTCTGGCACCCCGGCAGCCCATCCTGATTCTTGTATATTGTCTCTTGGTCATGCGCGTATTGCGTTTTTTCTGCGTTTCTGAGATGGGGTTGTCTACTGAATGCGCATACGCCAACCCTGTTACTCGAGCGCGCTTCGCATTTGCAAATGGACGCGAGGGTTTTCTCGGTTTCGCACTTTTCCTGCGGCTGGTCACACAGTTCAGATCATGAACTTGGCCTCAGGATAAAACAAAACTATTTCACCCTAACATTTCTTATCACTTAAGTGACTATCAGTGAGTTTCCGATGGGAAAAACATGTTATTGTTTTATTTTAAATAGCGCGAACTTTGTGGCAGCTGGCAAATGATTCCCGAAGACTACTATCTTTGTCTGGCTTGCAATCTGAAAATTGGAATTTGCGATGAGATTTCTTGATTGCTTCGAAGTTTCATTGGCTAGGATATCTCCGATTCTTCTTGTTCAAGCAAACGCAAGTTGGCAGCATCCCATTGCCGAACCTTGAAAGCTTGATATTCCGTCAGAAGTGCGTTCATCCTTACCGATCCGTCTGGCAACCTCTTCGATTTCATCGTCAATGCCAAAGTGTCGCTGGTCGCCTATGAGGCCTGCGTCTCGGCGGAGGACGATGAGCACGGCAAGTTGCCATTAAACGTCATCTCGACTCTGTACGCGCGCGCATGAAGGGCCTAGCTTAGAAAAATTATCAGTCGCTCTATGGCTAGAAATCGCTTGATTTCGTGTTGATGTTCGTCCCGATCGAGCCGGCTTTCATGGTTGCGATTACCCATGATCAAGACTTGTACATGGAGGCGCTCAACAAGGAATGTCTTGTTGGTCAGCCCGTCTACTTTGTTGTTGACAGGAAGCACAGAGGAAGAATGCGCAGGAAATCGCCAGATGTGGAGCCAAACTGTATGGCCGTCTTTCCGCCTTTGTTGCTGATTTGAAAAAAATGGGCGACCGTTTTCGCGTGACCCAGGATAGCTACACCGAAGCGCGCAACAAGCTGTCCAGCAACAAGGGCAATGTCATCCGGCAGGCAGAGATGCTGAAGCAGCTTGGTGTGAAGCAGACAAAGTCGATGCCAGCTTCGATTGTGGATATGGCCTCTGAGGCAGGTGTTGTGACCGACTAGGTGGCGGCAATTGGATACGCAGCCGTCCTAGTGGTCAGTGAACGTGTACGTGTGGGCCGGTATGGATGGACCGATCGTGTTCCCCAGAGTGGCATCAGAAGACGTGTTCTGCGGTAAGCTAGCCGCTTGCAATCGTTACACACAGGAATAATCAATGGCTGTTATTAAGTCGGAAGTCATCAGCGCGGTGGTCGAGTCGTACGTTAAGGCCGCACAGCAATCTTTAGCCAACTGGAAAATGCTTAGTTTTGCCTATACAGTCAATGTGATGGACTTGTCTTTCGTTCATGCCCATGCCTTTGTTTTTAACCGTAGCCTCGCGGAAACCTTGCGAGCTGCAAAGGCGCAGTCGTAACCGTGAATCCATCGAAAGAAACAATTCTGGTCAAGCTGGGCTTTCGCTTCGGGTTGAATGGTCCGCACGCCGCACGCACCATGATGCTCGATGACCTGCAGGCGCTGTTTGCGCATGTGCCTGCCAGTGCCGAACGGGTCGACTATGCCGAACACATCATCAGCCTCAATGTCCTGGGGAAACCGACCAAAAAGGCACGGGAGCTAGCGCTTCGTCATCTGACCACTCTTTACGGCCTCGATCCGAAACTTGCACTGTTTCGCGCTTTGCGACGCCTATGGGATGTTGACCCCGCTGGACAGCCCGTACTCGCCCTGCTGGCTTCGCTGGCGCGGGACCCCTTGCTAAAGCGCACCCAAACTTTCATCCTGAGCAGATCCATCGGTGCAGTCGTTAACCGCACTGATTGGGAGGAGCGGCTAGTGGCCGATCACCAAGACCGATTCAGCCCCGCCTCCCTCAAGTCCTTTGCGCAAAATGTCGCGGGCACCTGGACAGCGGCTGGATTCCTATGTGGACGCGTGCGGAAAAGTCGTTCGAATCCAACGCTCAGTCCGGTGGCGGTTGCCTTCGGACTGTTCCTTGGTCATCTAGAGGGACTGTCGGGACAACGTTTATTTGCGTCCGACTGGATAAATTTGCTGCCAGGCTCACCTGAAGAGCTAGAGGCGCTTGCAAACTCGGCATCGTACCGAGGTTTGTTAGTGTTTCTTAACGGCGGGGGTGTCAAAGAAGTGCGCTTCCCCGATTTCCTCACTCATGAAGAAGAACTACTACGTCTAGAAGGATCTCATGTCATCTAAGGTCAGCAAACTTGTCGCAGTCTTTAAACAGCATCTGACAGTGCCTTGGCAGGCGGGCTTGGCGAGCATTCAGCGCGTCATCTTTGCGGTCTATGACAAAACCGACGAGTTGCGCCTGCGCGCCAACGTCGAGGAATTCGCCTTGGTGGCTCAGCAAGCGGGCAAGCATTGGCTGCTGCTTGATGTGACGAACGCATTTCCGCAGTGGATGGTGGTGCAGGAGTACCGCGATGCCTACTTTGAGAGTCCTGAAGATTTGGCTGGCTATCAGAGCGGCGAGTTGACCGAATTCGTCGCAGCGCTGACGGAGCAACTCAAGGCGCGTATCGAGGCCGACGCCGGCCCGGAAACGGTCGTCGCGTTGCTTGGTGTGGGCAGCTTGTTCGGTCTGGCGCGCGTGTCCCTCGTCGTCGAGGGCATCAAGGACTCGGTAGCGGGGCGCCTGCTGGTGTTCTTCCCCGGCGAGCACCATCCCGAAAACCACACGTATCGCCTGCTCGACGCCCGGGACGGCTGGAACTATCTGGCTGTGCCGCTACAAGCGACCGACTAAGCCATACCCGGAACAAAAAACAAACCATAGTACAAAGCAAGCAATCAAGGGACTCACATGCTGAACAAGGACATCTACTCCAAGGCGCCTACGGAAAACCGCCTCGCCAACAACGGCGTTGCTGAACTTTCCGAAGACAACTCCGCGGCCGCACAGCGCGTACTGCGCTACGAACTCGAGACCTTCGTTTGCGACGGCCAGTACGAAATTGGCCTGGAAACTATCCTCGATAAATTCCTGCTCAACCTGGGTAGTCAAAACGAGCAGCCTGGCATTTGGATTTCCGGGTTTTTTGGCAGCGGAAAATCCCATTTGGCCAAGATGCTCCGCACCTTGTGGACCGACTATAAATTCGCCGACGGTGCCACCGCTCGCAGCATAGCCACGCTGCCCGCCGCAGTTTATGAGCACCTCAAGGAGCTAACTGTCCAAGGGCGCCGCCATGGAGGCCTGCATGCCGCAGCCGGCAAGCTGGGCGCGGGTGCCGGCGACAAGGTACGCATGGCCTTGCTGGGCATCGTGTTCAAGTCCAAGGGATTGCCGGAGTCGTACAACCAGGCTCAGTTTGTGTTGTGGCTTAAGCGTGACGGACTGTTCGATGGTGTCGAGGCTGAGCTGCAAACCGCAGGCCGTTCGCTCGCGCAAGAGCTGCCGCATATGTACGTCTCCAACCACTTGGCTAAGGCTTTGTTGACGGTTAGGCCCGGCATGGCGGAAAGCGAGGCGGGCGTTCGCCAACTGCTCAAGGTCCAGTTCCCGCAGGTCCAAGACGTTTCCAATGGCGAGATGGTCACGGCCATCACCGACGCCTTGTCCGAGGGTGGCATTTTCCCTCTGACCCTCGTGGTACTCGACGAGGTGCAGCAGTACATCGGCAACGACGCCGAAAAAGCCTATATGGTGCAGGAGGTGACCGAGTCCTTGTGCAAGCATTTCACCGGCAAGCTGCTGTTCATCGGTACGGGCCAATCGGCCTTGTCGGGCATGCCTAACCTAATGCGTTTGATGGGCCGATTCCCTGTGGCAGTGATGCTCAGCGATGTCGATGTTGAAAACGTCACCCGTCAAATCATTTTGGCCAAGAAGCCATCCGCTCAGAACCAGATTGAACAGGTGTGGCGCGGTAACCTCGGTGAAATTTCTCGCCACCTACGCGGCACCAAGCTCGAGCATGTTACCGATGATGAATCTGTGTTGACGGCCGATTACCCAATCCTACCGGTACGTCGCCGTTTTTGGGAGCGCGTGCTGCGCACCATCGACACGACCGGCACGGTGTCACAGCTGCGCAGCCAGTTGCGCGTCGTACACGAGGCGGTGCTGGCGACAGCCGAGCTGCCGTTGGGCCATGTGGTTGCGGGTGACTTCCTCTACGACCAAATCTCCGCCAATCTGGTCTCCACGGCCCAGCTGCCTAAAGAAGTGTTCGAGAACGTCCAACGCTTTTCTGCAGGGGACGAGAGCTCGCAGCTCAAAGGCAAGCTGCTCAAGCTTATCTTTCTAATCAACAAACTACCTGCCGACGCCGCCCTCGACATCGGCCTGAAGGCAACTGAAGACATGCTGGCCGACTTGTTGGTGACAGACTTGGCTGCTGGTTCCGCTGCGCTGCGCAAGCAACTTCCCGAGCTGTTGCAGAAGTTGCAGAACGAGGATCGTCTCATCATGTCCATGGCCGGCTCCAATGGGCTGGAATACCGACTGCAGACGCGCGAGTCAAGTGCCTGGTACGACGAATTCCGCGTCCAGGAAGCCGAACTGAAGTCGGCCCCCCAGCGCCTGGAGCAGCAGCGCTCCGATCTGATCAAAACCCGCTTCGGCGAGGTGCTGAAAAAAGTTCGTGTGGTTCAGGGTAAAGACAACGTCGAACGTCGCCTTTCGCCCACCTACGACGACAGCCTCCCGAAGGACAATGACCGGGCCCTGTACCTGTGGATACAGGACGGCTGGCAAACTGAAGAGAAGTCTGTCCTGGCCGAAGCTAGGGCAAAAAGCGCTGACAACCCCACGCTGTTTGCCTTTCTGCCGGCACAACACAAGACCGATCTGACGAATGCCATCGTTGCCCTGCAGTCCGCCCGTGTCACGTTGAGCAAAAAAGGCAGCCCATCCACCGAAGAAGGACGTGATGCTCAGCGTTCGATGGAGAGTCGCCAACGCAATGCCGAAAAAGAGTTGAAGGATCTGCTCGACCAGCTCTTTGCCGGTGTGCGTGTGTTTCAAGCCGGCGGGCAAGAGGTCAGTGAAGGCAATGAGCTATCAGACCGCCTCAACCGCGCAGGCAAGGCCTCGGCCATTCGCCTCTATCGCGAGTTCGATATTGCCGATCATGACAAATGGGACAAGGTGCTTGACGATGCGCGCAAGGGCAACCCCGACGCCCTCAAGGCCGTCGGACATAGCCAAGAAGCGGACAAGCACCCGGTTTGCCAGAAGTTGTTGGCATACATTGGTGCCAGCGGCAAGAAGGGCAGTGATATTCGAGACCAATTCGAAGGCCCTCCCTATGGTTGGCCGCGTGACGCAATCGAAGGCGCCCTTTTTGCTCTTCTTGCCTGCGGCCATATTCGCGGATTGGACGCAGCTAGCAAGCCGGTCGATGCCAAGACCCTGGACCGCAACAAGCTTACCCAGGCCAGCTTCAAGCAAGAGTCCATCACCATCTCGCCGCCGCAGCTCATCAAGATTCGGCAACTCTTTAATACCCTTGGCGTGGCTTGCCAGCCTAAAGAAGAGCCAGCCAAGTTGCCGACCCTGTTGGCCAAGTTTCGTAGTGCTGCGGCCAGTGCCGGTGGCGCTGCGCCTGCGCCGGCCGTGCCGTCGTTGACTGCCATTGAGGCGGTGGAGGCGCAGTCGGGCAACGCTCAGTTGCTGGAGCTGTACAGCCGAAACGATGAATTGACAAGTCTGGCCAAGCAATGGAAGAAGACAGCAGAAGACATTGCCAAGCGACTGCCCGTCTGGGACCAGCTGGGATCCTTACTCAAGCACGGCAAGACCTTGAAGCCGTATGCTGAACTGAAGGCAGAGGCCGATGCCGTCGAGGCGCGGCGCAGTCTTTTATCTGAGCCCGACCCGGTACGGCCGCTGTTGGATAAGACCTCCGACCTGCTGCGCCTGGCACTTAACGCCAAGCTAACCGATTACCGACAAACCCATCAGAAGCTGGAAACCCAGTTGGTTGCGGACGGGGATTGGCAAAAACTAAGCGACGCTCAACGCTCCGAACTCTCTGCCAAACACAGTTTGACGGCCTTGCCAAATGTCGCGACGGGGACCCCCGAGCAATTGCAGGACGCCTTGGACGACTGCGACCTCGATCACTGGGCCTCCAAGACGCAGGCCCTGCCGAGCCGGTTTGATGCCGCCCGGCACGCCGCAGTGCAGTTGTTGAAGCCAAATGTGGTTCAAGTGAGCATTCCACGCCGCACTCTCAATGACGAAGCAGAGTTAAAAATTTGGCTTGCCGAAGTCGAAGCGCTGATAGGCGCCAAGCTGAAGTCCGGGCCTGTCAGTCTTTGACGGCATCATCGCAATTCGCACGTATGCAGTCAGAAGAGGAGTGTTAGTGAAATCACCAAAACAAGTTCGCGACGATATTCGAGCCCTCACACAACACCTGGATCAGGTGCGCGAGGCGCTGCTCAAACGTTCCGACGTGCAGATTGCTCAGATTGGAAAGGAATGCAAACGCACGGCCGATGTGCTGGGTGATTTGCTCAAGACGCAAGAGCTGCCCACCGACTACAAAGTCGCATTGGTTGGCCGTTTCAAGACGGGCAAGTCGTCGTTTGTTAACGAGTTGCTCGGCGCCCGTTTGGCCAGCGAAGACACCAACCCCGAAACGGCCGCCATCACCATTTTCCGCCACGGGGAACACGTCAAGGCCACCGTGCGTTTCACTCCGCAAGAGGAGTGGGTCAAGCTGCAAACCCTGTTTGCGGAAGACCCAAAACACGTCGACGCCCACCGCGTGAAAATGTGGAATAGCTTCGGCAAACCCAAGAAGACCAAGGATGGCGAAACAGAGGAAGCGTTTGATTTGGATGCTTTACAGCGCCAGTACATCAAGCCCGGCGGCGTCAGCGTCGAAATTGCCTTGTCCTCCGACGGCACCAAAAAGGCAGAGACGGAATTTCGTCGCAGCTTGAAGGAGTTCACCTCCGGCGCCAAACCGCATCACTGCCTTGTGCATGGTATCGAAATCACCTCGCCCGCATCCATCCTTGACGAGGGCGTCCTGCTCATCGATACCCCAGGGTTAGATGACACCGAACGATTTCGAGTCAGCCTGACCGAAAAAACCGTTGACGATGTCGACGCTGTTCTGTTCCTAACCCAGTCCGGCGAAGCCTACGGGCAGTCGGAAAAAGACTTTCTGCTGTCCTTGCTGCGCAAAGGCACGGTCAAGCAATTGATCGTGGTGATCACCCAAGTTGATCTTACCTATGGTAAGCATGTCCGTACTGCGGAAGACAACGACGAAGAACCCGAGACGCTTGCGCGGCGTATCGACCGCGAACGGGTGCGCATCGCGAAGGAAGTTGCGGCGACGTTAAACGACCTGAGCCAAGACGACTCGCCCGCCATGCGCCGCTATCGTGAGCAACTGGGCAACGTCGAAATCGCCTTCACCTCGGCGGTCTTGCACCGTGACTGGAAGGCCGGCAAGCCCGTCCCTTGCGCCATCGAGGCGAGCGACCCGGGTGGCGTTGAACGCTTGAAGAGTCAACTGCTACGCCTGCTCTCCACCGAATCGCGCCTGGCGCTGACGGCGCAAAACATCTCCATCGGCGCCCGCGCCGGCTTGCTCGACCTGCAGTCCGTGTTGCAGACCAAGCTCATTGCCATTCGAGACATCAAGGATAAGGAGGTTGCCGAGCAGAAGCTCAATACCTTTCGTGATGAATTTGGGCAGGCTAGCGAGCGGTTTGAAGGGGCGGTTACCCAGCAGGTGACGCTGCTGTCTGATCGCCTGCGCGTCAAACGCCATCAACACGTCACCCTGATCGAAAACATTGGTCTATTGGCCGAACGGCAGATTGCTTATTTTGAGATGAACGATGTGGGCCGGCACTGGCGCACCCGGCGCTCGGGCTACTGGGGTTATATGCATGACTTCCAGACCCGTGTGGCCAACCATATCTTTCCCAAGGTTCAGCAGATGCTGGGCGAATACACTGAGATTTTTGCCGCATTCGCCAAGAGTTTCGAAGTCTATCTGACCACACTCGCCCATGACGGTGCGCGGATTTCCGAGTCGCTGGAGCTCGGAGCAACCTTGCCGTTTGACGTCACCGTCAAACTGAGGGAGTCGCTCGAACGATCATTGCAAGGGGCGCAAGATCTGATTGCCGCGGAAGAGCTTAAGGTCAGCTCCATGCTCGACGATTTCGTCTCCGACGAAGTGTCGGAGCGCATTGATGAGTGCCGCAGCAAGGTCGCCAACATTTGGGGTGCCGGCACGACGCGCAATCAGTCCACCGAGGTTCAGGACTTCTACCGCGAGGTCAAGACCTTGCTGTCCGAGGCGCTGGAAACGCATCTCAAGACCCGTGGCCAAGAGTTCGGTGACTTCCTGGTAGTCGAGGCGCAAGACGCTCCCCGCGACGCCCTGGCCGAGGTTCAAGTTTTGCTGGAACAAGCGTCAGACAACATCCGTGCGGCGGCCGCTGCACTGGTTGCCGGTCAAAAGGAAGCAACCCAAGCACTGGTATCCACCATTGAGCAAGAGTTCCAGGGTGTTCTGCGCGAAGCAGAAGCGTTGATGGAGCTTGGCAATGCGCAGCCGAATGAGTCGATGAAGCTGGGCGAAGTGCCGATGTATGTGGCAGTGCAAGCGTCTGAACATGCTTCGGAGCCGGTGCTGGGTGAAAAGTCGCCAACGATGAGCGCGGCACCAAGCTCAGACGCCTTGATTGGCGCCCCGGCTAGTCCGCAAGCCCGCGCTGAGGATGCCCAAATGGTAGGTGACGGCTGGGTCGACCGCGTGCGACGCGAAGCTACCCAGATCATCAGTCGTTTTCGTTTGACCGACGGCACGACCGGCTGGCCCTATGAGAAGCTTTTCGAGCCGCGCGTCTTGAAGGGGGCATTGCGCATCTGTATCATCGACCCTTACCTGGCTCACCACCATCAGATTCGCAACCTGAATGAGCTACTTCTCCACCTGGCCGAATCGGCGCGGCCAAGAGAAATTGAAGTCGTCACCGGCTTTGCGCCGCTGGAGACTGCGGCACACCAGGAACGGGCGATCGACAACACCGCCAAGGACCTGTTCCAAAATTTTGGCGTGACACTGACGCTGCGTCGAGATGCAGACGCGCACGAACGCTACTTGGTGCTAGACCATGGCGTGTTGTTCAAGCTTGGCCGTGGCCTCGATATCTACAAGGCGGCTACTGGGCTGGCCGCATACCGCCCGGCCAATCGCCGCGTGCGCGAAACCGAGAACGATGTATTTGCTTGCCTGGATCACTCCCTGACGAAATAAGCAAGCCCGGCAGAAGGCGAAACCAGCCACGGCGAGTCAAGCATGAGCTTGATATCGCTGTGGCCATCCGAGCAGGTGCGCCGCGTCAGGCCACAAAAAAACAGAAATAGAAGCGAGCTTTTCAACGATGTCGAATCCGAATGCCGTATTGAACGTCCCCCTGGCCAAGGCCCTGCGCACCCAGCTTGAAAACACCGTCAAGACCGCCCGAGACATAGCCGAAAAAGCCGCTATCGCCGCGCTGGCCCAACTGGCCGTCGGCGAGGCCAAGTTGCCGGAGTATCTCAGCGACGCCCAAAAGGTATTGCGGCGCCGCTTGCGCGCCCATGGCCGCGCGCTGGGCGATGTGAAGAATGCCGACGACTCCCAGCCCACCCGCCACCTGGTATGGGAAGTCGCCTACGAGCAATGGCACCGCATGCTGTTCGCCCGCTTCCTGGCCGAAAACGGCTTGCTGATGTGGGAACCTGGCGCCGCCGTGTCGCTCGACGACTGCCGCGACATGGTGGACAACCACCCCGACATGGCCCAGGGCGCCAAAAGCCATTGGGAACTGGCGGCCAAGCTTGCCGCGCGCATGCTGCCCCAGGTGTTCAAACCCTTGAGCCCGGTGTTCGAGCTGGTCTTTGCGCCCGAGCATCAGCGCGAGCTGGAAAAGTTACTGGCTAACCTGCCCATCGAGGTCTTCCAGGCCAGCGACAGCCTGGGCTGGGTTTACCAGTTCTGGCAAGCCAAGCGCAAGGACGAGGTCAACGCATCGGAGGTCAAGATCGGCGCGGACGAACTGCCCGCCGTCACGCAGCTGTTCACCGAGCCCTATATGGTGGACTTCTTGCTGCACAACTCGCTTGGCGCCTGGTGGGTGACGCGTCACCCGGAACAAGCTTGCCCTGTGCCTTTGACCTACCTGCGGACACTGGAGGACGGTACTCCAGCAGCCGGAAAATTCGAAGGCTGGCCTCAAGACCCACAAAAAGGGTTGACCGAGTTCAAGCTGCTGGACCCGAGCTGCGGCTCCGGCCACTTCCTGGTTTCGGCCTTTTTGCTGTTGGTGCCGATGCGCATGGCCGCCGAGGGCCTGTCGGCGATGGACGCGGTCGATGCGGTGCTGGCCGACAATCTGCACGGCTTGGAGCTTGATGCCCGCTGCGTGGAGATCGCCGTGTTCGCGCTCGCCTTGGCCGCTTGGCGCTTCCCGGATGAAGATGGCCAGCAGCTGGGCGTGCGGGCCGATATGCCGTCACCGAAGATCGCCTGCTGCGGTTTGAAAGTCACCGGCAAGGCGGCCGATTGGGAGGCCTTGGTGCCCGCCGATGCACCGCACGCAGAGATGCTGCGCCAGGAGCTGCGTCACCTGCACGCCAGCTTTCAGCAGGCGCCGATTCTGGGCAGCCTGCTGTCGCCCAAGCGCGGCATGAGCGGCAACCTGGGCCTATTCGAGTTCGAGGGCCTCGATGATCTGTTGAACCAGGCGCTGTCGGCCGAAGCGCCGCCCACGCTGCGGGGCGGCGAACACGATGTGAACGACGAACAATGGGATTTGACCCTGGCCGCGCGCGGCTTGTTGGATGCGGCTGCGCTGCTCAATGAGCGCTACCAGTTGGTCATCACCAACGTGCCGTATCTGGCCCGTGGCAAGCAAAATGATGAGCTCAAGGAGTTTTGCGAATTGCATTATCCGGACGCGAAGAATGATCTGGCCAACGTCTTCTTGGAGCGCTGCCTGGAGCTGGCCGAGGACGGTGGCCAAGGTGTGGTGCAAATCGTGATGCCGCAGAACTGGCTTTTCTTGACTAGCTACAGGAAGCAACGCGAGTCACTATTGAAGCGCGTGCAATGGAATTTTCTCGCACGCTTGGGCGAAGGTGGTTTCGATAGTTCACAAGCGGCAGGGGCGTTCATCATCCTGCTTACCCAAACCCGAGCAGCGGCGGCGGAGGATTTTCAGCTTTGCGGCTTGGACGCCAGTCCACCGAAATCAGCGCTGGAGAAGGCGGCATTGCTGCGCGGCGGCGCGGAAGTCGTTTCGGTGAGCCAGATCGGCCAGCTAAAGAATCCAGACGCTCGTGTGGCTCTTGAGCTTATTGAATCATCGGGGCTGTTGATCGAACGAACTTCTAGCATCGAAGGATTATCCACAGGAGATGGGCCGAGATTCGTAACGCACTTCTGGGAGGTGCTCTGGCGCGATGGCAATTGGGAGCCGTTCATTCAGAACGTAGAGCAAATACGCCTCTACGGCGGGCGAAGTGATGTTATCCGATGGGAACAAGGCTCCGGGGCATTGCACACCTTCCCGGCAGCGCATAACTTCCCAAGCACAGTGATGAATGGTCGACCTATCCTAGGCCAGAAGGGCGTCCGCGTAACGCAGATGCGTGAGTTAGCTTGCACGCTGTATACGGGGGAAATTTTCGGGAAGAGTGGTGCCACTGTGGTTCCGCATCGGCTGGAAGATTTGTCTGCCATTTGGTGTTTCATGACGTCGCCCAATTACCTCCCCGCTGTCAGAAAGGTGGACCAAAAAATAAACGTGACCAATGCCACTCTGATCAAAATCTACTTTGATCTTGCTTATTGGCAAGGGATTGCGGCAGAACGCTACCCTAACGGTTTGCCAAAACCCTATTCGGACGACCCGACCCAGTGGCTCTTTCACGGCCATCCGCAAATTGCCACCGACACCTTGCAGGTTGCCGTTGCCCGCTTGCTCGGCTACCGTTGGCCCGCCGAGTCCGATGCTGACATGGAACTGTCCGACGAGGCCCGCAGTTGGATTGCTCGCTGCGAAGCGCTGTCAAGCCACGTCGATGACGATGGAATCGCGTGCCTATCACCGGTGCGCGGGGAACAAGCCGCACACGATCGACTTCTGTCGCTGTTAATTGCCGCCTGGGAAACTGTGCAGCCTGGCAGTTGGAAACCCGCCATTCTGGCTAAATTGCTGCTTGAGGCCGATTGCGCCGGCAAGGGCCTGGACGTGTGGCTGCGCGAAAAATTCTTCGAGCAACACGCCAAGCGCTTCCAGCACCGCCCCTTCATCTGGCATGTGTGGGACGGCCTGAAGGATGGCTTCGGTGCGTTGGTCAACTATCACAAGCTCGACACTAAGAACCTGGAGCGCCTCATCCACACCTACCTTGGCGATTGGATTCGTCAGCAAGACGACGGGGTGCGCGAGCAGGTGGACGGCGCCGAGATCCGCTTGAATGCAGCGCTTGACCTAAAGCGTCGCCTTGAGCTTATTCTCGAAGGCGAAAAAGGCCACGACATCTTTGTCCGCTGGAAGTCGCTCGCCGAACAATCCAGCGGCTGGAACCCCGACCTGAACGACGGCGTGCGGCTGAACATCCGACCCTTCATGCAGGCTGAAGTGCTGCGTCACAACAAGAAACCCAAGCTCAACATCACCTGGGACAAGGACCGCGGCAAAGACGTAGGGAGCGCCCCCTGGTTCAAGGTTGATGGTGGCGAGCGCATCAATGACCGTCATCTGACCCTGGCCGAGAAAACGGCGGCGCCGGGCAAGAGGTAAATAGAAGCCGCTCAGCAGCGTCATTGGCGATGCTGCTCAATTCGCAAGCAAGGTGGCCTGGAGCACTCGGCTAGCCAAATAGAAAAATATCAAAAAAATGACGAAAAAAATCAGCGGTGCCGAGTACCAACTTTCGAAAATATTCAGTTCGGACTTCGACTATTCGATCCCCTCGTATCAGCGCCCCTACGCATGGACCGAGGTGCAGGCCGGCGAGCTTTTCTCGGACTTGCACGACTTCTTCTTGAAGGAAAAGGACGACACCTATTTCTTGGGCAGTATTGTGCTCATCAAGGACGACGGCAAGCCACATGCCGAAGTCATCGACGGTCAGCAGCGCTTGACAACGTTGACCATCTTGCTGTCGACCCTGACTTCGAAGTTCGTAGGCGAACTGCGCTCAGACTTTGAGAATTACATCCGCGAGCCAGGCCGGGCTTCGCAGGGCTTGAAATCCAAGCCGAGATTGGCCTTGCGCGAGCGTGACCGGCAGTTCTTTGCCGACTATGTGCAGAGCCTTAAATTGAACGAACTGGTGGCCCTGGACCCTGCCACGCTGGGCAACGAGTCGCAACTCAACATTCGCCGTAATGCCGAGGAAATGTTGAAGCGACTGGTACAGGCCTTTAACAACGACACCGAAAAACTTTGCGCGTTCGGGGCCTTCTTGGTGCAACGGTGCTTCTTGGTTGTGGTGTCCACGCCGAGTCAGCAGTCGGCGTTCCGGGTGTTTTCGGTGTTGAACAGTCGCGGGCTAGACCTGCTGCCAACAGACATCATCAAATCCAGCGTCATCGGGGGCATTGCTGCTGAGCGCCAGGATGACTTTACCGAAACCTGGGAAGAGCTGGAAGTGGAAACAGGGCGCGACGGTTTTGCCGAGGTGTTCGGACATATCCGGATGATTCACGCCAAGGAAAAAGCCCGCAAAGCCTTGCTCGATGAGTTTAAAGAACGCGTCATTAGCAAATTTACGTCAATGGAGAATTTGGTGACCGAGGTCATTGCGCCCTATACCGATGCCTACCTTGTCGCCAAACAATGCCAATATGTCTCCACCGCCAGCGCGGCTGAAATCAATGCCTTGCTCAAGTGGATGAATCGCATCGATAACTCGGATTGGCTGCCCTCGGCAATGAAATTCCTGGCTACGAAATCGACGGACACGGCTTATGTACTGTGGTTCATGCGCAAGCTGGAGCGGCTGGCTGCGTTCATGCACGTTTGTGCCTATGACGTAAACACACGCATCGAGCGTTATGCAAAGCTACTCCATGCACTCGAGAAGGATCATTCACTTGCGAATCCTGTTGATGTCGTCGAGCTGTCCGACATTGAAAAGGCGCTTTGGCTTGGTTTCCTGGGTGGTGACGTTTACCTGATGACTGCGCGCCGGCGCAATTATTTGATTCTGCGCCTGGACTCCTTCTTAGTCGATGGCGCGGCGACGTACGATCCTAGTTTATTGACTATCGAGCATGTACTGCCGCAGTCTGTGCCAGACGGGTCGCAGTGGGCGGAGCAATGGCCTCAGCTCGATACGCGCACTTCGTGGGTTCATCGATTGGCCAACCTGGTGCCGCTCACGCAGCGCCGCAACTCCCAGGCGTCTAACTTTGATTTCGACAAAAAGAAATCAGCCTATTTTGGTGGTAGGCAGGGAATTTCCTCGTACGCGCTGACAACTCAGGTGCTGGGCGCTGCCGAATGGACGCCGCAATCGATTGTGAAGCGACAGCAGGATTTGCTTGCGGTTCTGACTGCCAAGTGGGAGCTGGGTGGCGCTTGAACAGGCCGGTGTTGATGGGGTAACGATGAACACGTATGAGGTCTGCTGTTTTTTAGGGAAACATAAAAATGGGTTTTTGGCACACCGGTAACATCGAGCATCATGAACCAACAGGTTTGGATTTCACGTATCAGCCGCGCGAGGTGGTCTATTTCTGCCCGGCTTGCAGCGAAAGGTTCGATACGCTGGAGGTGTTGCGGCGTCATCGCTTCGAAGCCCATTCTTACACCCGACCTTTGATGTTTGTTCGAGGCCTTGAACTGGGGGCCACGCCGCTGCGCGTGACGCGCCAACTTGTGCCCGAGGATGTGCAACTGGACCGGGCATTGAGTGCAACCCTGAATGGCAAAAAGGTGTTGCCGGCCAATCTGCCCGAACTCATCGCAAAAGTGACGAATGACCGGCTCACGATCGTGCTGAGCAATGAAGGCGCCAGCGCGCAGTTTGAATTGTTGGTACATATTGCCAGTGAGGCGGACCTAGTGGGCGTGGAGGCCGCTTTTTTGAAGCTGGCAAACGCCAGATCCCTGAGCATTGCCTCCATCGAGGGCTTTATTGCGGACTGCATAGGATTCGAAACGGCCAGTGCTTATGGCGACGGCATCTGCCACTACCTCTATGGTGTCTTGGCCAAAGAGCGTGCGGGCGACTCGTCACTGCCCTTTGAAGAGTACAGCAAGCGCTATAGTCGTGCGGCGGACCAGTTGTTGGGATTCGAGCGACCGTTGGCTCAAATCATTCGCGCCCTGGTGGCGTTTCACTTCAATCATTTCGAGGACGCCCAAACTCTGGTGCCAGCCGGGCGCCTTCAACATGCCGCAGTGCTGTTCGCGGGCCTCTTGGAGGGGTGGCCTTGGCATCACGAGCCGCAAGCTGCGCAGGACGAAGGCAGTGCCTTGGTCGAACTGCTCACCGACCATGAAACCCTGCGGATCTTGCGTTGGACGGAGCTGGGTACGAGCCAGCTGATGGCCTACGCAAACGACATAGCGGCGCAGACAAAGCGTGAGATCCCTGGTTTTGACCGCTTAAAGCTCCAACTAATGCTTGCCGAGGCAAAGGCGGCCCAAGGCGATGCCGATGGTGCCCGCCAAGCAGCGCGGGAGTTGCGGGGTAATTCAAGAACAACAATATGGGCGGAGGCATTATTGGCCCGCTTGCCAGACAAGGAATCCGGAAAATGAATAAAGACAATCGAACGCGAGTCGTAAATAGCCGCACCGGAGAGGTTCGTTACGTCGAGGGCGGGCAGAGCAATGGTCCCAAGCGCGACTTGCCAACCGAAGGGCCGTCGTCAGCGATGCCCGCAGCGGGATTGCCCAAAGAGGTGAAAGCAAGTGTTGTCGATGCTACTGCTACCGCCTCTCCTGAATCCGGCGATCGCTCGCTCGCCACCGAGCCAGCCGCAGCCGAGATAGATTCTTCGCCATCCAAGAAGAGCGTCGAGATACAGAATTTTGAGCAATTCATCGTCCATGCTTATGGAAAAAAAGGCAGGAAGATTTCTCTGCCAGGAAAAGCTGAAAAAGCAGTAGCGGAGAACTCGCAGCTGTCCGAGGACGCGGCAAGTCGATTGGTGCAACTCGCTCAAACCGACAAGCTGTTTGCCGTGCCTAGGCAACTGATGCTGGTGTGTCGTGAAGTTCAGGGCTATCCGACCCTGCGCGCTGCTTTGCGCGAGTTTGTCGGTGATGTGATGCTCCGGCATCCGATATTCAAGCAGCAGAAATTGCAAGCGGTTATTCGAAACCTGCCTGATGCACCTTCATGCGCGGAAGCTCTCGCCTTGGTGTACGCCGGCGACGCCATGCTCCCCCAAGACGCAAGCGGCGCGCTTAAATCTAGTGACCAGGAAACGCAAAGATTGAATGCAGCCAATTGCTTGCTGGTGTGGCTGTCCGACGCCAAGCAGTTGGCAGCAACGGAGTTGATCGAGTCCCTGAACACTGCCCTGTGGATACCAAGTGCACGTGCCCTGTTGGACGACGGTGCCAGGCTCAGGGCTTTAACGGAGATTGAAGACGTGCAAGGTGTCGGGCTCGTCTGCGAGCTGTATCGACAGCAGGCGAGAGAAAAGACAAATCTGGCAGAACAAGCAAGCCGAGATGCGGCAAGGCTTAAGGACCGGGTGGCGGCACTGGAAGAAGAACTCGGCGAAGCGCTCTCAGAACTTCAAGCGACGAAGTCTGCACTTGAATCGTTGCGCAGAGAGCGTGACCTTGAAGTGATGACTCTCAAGACCGACGCCCAAACGGAAGCGGCCCACCTGCGCGACGATATTGAGCAGATTCGCAGCCGCCTGCTGCGCAGACTGGTGACGGACGTGGAACAGTTGGAGCTGGGCTTGACCGCACTTCGCAGCCCCGAGCCGCGCTTTCATGTAATGCAGGACAGGGCCGAGCGCGTGGTGGATGCGCTGCGAACAGAATTAAACAAACTCAGGGAGGAATAGAACCATGGCAGTTGTTGGATTCGATTTTGGCACGACGAACAGTCTCATCTCGATCGTCCAAGGGGACCGTGTCATCAGTTTCAATGATGAGCAAGGTTCGCCCATTCCCTCTGTGGTTTGCTACGAGGGATCCAAGACCATCGTCGGCCGCGAGGCCCGGGAACGGCTGAGTAAGGCGGGTTTGGGAGTGCAGGGGAATGTGGTTCGGTCCCCCAAAACGCTGCTCGGCAGAGAGAGTGTTTTCGTCGGTGGTGTGGAACGTAGCCCGGTGGACATTGTGCGTGATGTTGTGCAATTCGTTCGGAAGTTTGCTTCGCAGTCGAGAACAATCCGGGACCTGAGCGCGGACCGCGCCGTGGTTACTATCCCAGTCAATATGGAGGGGCGGCGTCGGGCCTTGCTCCGGGATGCTTTTCGGATGGCGGGTATCGGAATTGTCCAGTTTGTCCATGAACCCCTGGCCGCGTTATATGGATACTTGCGCTCCAGCGAGGACATGGCGGCCACGCTACGGCTCTTTGACCGGCAATTGGTCTTGGTGTTTGACTGGGGTGGCGGTACCTTGGATTTAACCCTGTGTCGATTGGTCGATGGGATGTTGGTACAGGTCGGCAATGACGGTACCGAGGACGTGGGTGGTGACCTGTTCGACGAGGCACTTCGAAATGAGATCGAGCGACGGGCGCGAGTCGCCAGGAAATTGCCGGACGACATAGAGGTGCATGCTGACGCTCGTTCACGGTTGATGCATGAATGCGAGAAAGCCAAAATTGACTTAAGTGGCCGCAGTAATGTGACGATCTTCGTGCCGACGTTCTTCCATGGTGTCGACGACCCGGCACTAGATGTGACGCTGTCGCGAGAAGACCTCGAAGGTATCGTCTTCAATCTTGTCAAGCACGGCATAGCCCGCATAGAGAGTTTGCTTGAGCGCGAGGGCTATTCCACAGCGTCGGTGGCACTTTGTCTGGCGACCGGCGGCATGGTCAATATGCCGATCGTCAAGGCACGATTGCATGAACTTTTTGGGCCTCAACGCGTGCATGTTTCTGAACGCAGTGCCTCGCTCATTTCAGAGGGGGCAGCGTGGGTCGCCCATGATGATGCGCGCTTGCATTTGGCCAAAAACGTTGAACTGTCGTTGGCGCGCAATTCCTACATGCCGCTGTTGTGTGCGGGTTTGGAAATGCCTACCGAAGGCGAGGTTCGTAGCGATGGTTTCAGCATCTATTGCGTTGACCCCACTGATGGGCATGGAAAATTTCAACTCGTCTCTCCGCACCGGGCCGGGCCGATGGTGATGGCGGACGACAAGCGCCGTGTTCTGTCGAATATGGTGGTGAATGTTGACAGCAAGGCCGCACCATTTAGGGAGCGACTTCAACTTGATGTGGAAATCAATGACAACTTGGTCTTATTCGCCAAGGCATGGTCGCCCATTCAAAAAGGCCAAGCGCAAGTCGAGGTGCACGATTTGGAATTCGCACTGTCGTTACCCTCTGGCGAACGAGGCTGGAAGCAGGCGACGCGCATGCAAGACGCAACAGATGGCGGCCCTGCACATGGCGTCGGAGAACTCGTAATGCGGTCTAATCTGGCCGCGTCGGAGAACAATGCACTGGTTCCCGGAGAGGTACTCTACCGCTTCGACCCCACGTACTTCCAACAATTTCGTCCGCCCCAAATTCAGGTGGACGAGCGCTTGTACTACGAGCCATGTTCATATTGCCGCAGGGTGTCTAATGATCCACTTTGCAAATGCGCGAGTTCTCCCGCGACAAGGACAACGCAAGCAATTCAGCCACGGGCACAGCAATGACAACACTTTTTGATGCGGTGATTCACTCGCTGGTCTTGTCCGCGAAGGGTAATTCAAACACGTCAGCCCCAGCCGCAGCCATCCTGTGGCCGGATAAGGACGGCATTTGGGAAAGCGTGGTGCCCAAGTTTGCTGCTGCTATGCCTGAGTTGTTCAGCTTTGGCGCGTTCAACCAAGCACAACGCACGGGACCGGCTATTTGGCTCAAATGCGCGATCGCCGGCGCCTTTGAAGACTGTAAGTACAGCGGAGTGCCGTTAGTATACTTGCCTGGAGTTAGCCGTACCGACCTGCGTGCCATCGAGAACTGTCCGCGCGACCTGCAGCCGCTCGCCGAGCTTCAATATCGCGGCGTGTTCTGGAGCCAGTCCAATGGCAAGGATTGGACCTTGGCGGCCTTTCTGTCGTCGAAAAATGGCGGCTTGGGTTTGGATGTGGCCGGTGACAAGGCGACGCATGAGGCGTTGGGACGGGCGCTTGCAGCGGGCGTCCTGCTGGAGCGGAGCGTCAAAGAATTGCAAGCCCAAGCCATCAATGCAGCCTGGTTAGACGCCTTGGTGTTGCCGAACCCAGCGCGGGATATGTTGGTTTGGCTAAACGATCCTGGTCAGGTCGGCTCACAATGGGCAGGACCTCGGTGGGAAATTTTCGTCAGCCGCTGTGGCAAGGATTTTGGATTCGACCCCATCGCTGATGGCGCGTTGGCCGCTGCGGAAAAACTTGCCGGACGTACCGGCGCATGGGCTTCTGTTTGGGAACTTTACCGAGACTCATTTGCGAGTTTCCCCGCAGTGGCCGAGTTGTTGGGGCAGTTGCAGGCACCGAAGCCCAAAGGTCTATTCGATGACTTGAATGAGCTGGCCGGCTACCCGCAAGCCAATGAGGATGCCGAGGGCGCCCTACGGTATAGGCTTCATGCGTGTGCGGCGATGACGCCTGAGCTTGCACGGGCATCGATTCGCCAGGCAGAGCAAGAACACGGCGACCGGCGAGCTTGGCTGTGGGCACGAATGGGCCGGTCCTCTCTGGCCGGTGCGCTTGAACATCTGGAGCTGCTGGCATCCTTGTCGGCTCAGACGGGCGCCGGCACGACGTTGACGCAGCTCGCCGGTTGGTATCAGGATACGGGATGGAAGTTGGACCAAGCCGCCATGCATGCCTTGGCTGCGGTCTCAGGAAAGACCGATAACGAGGCAGTATGCGCGGCACTGAAGGCGCTCTATGTGCCTTGGTTGGAAGCTTGTGCCTATCGATTCCAAGACTTGGTAAAAGCGGAGGGACGGCTTGGGCTGCCGAGTCAGGCGCCCGGCGCCGTTAAGCCACAGGACGGGGTTTGCACAGTCTTCGTCGACGGTTTGCGCTACGACGTCGCCATGCGCTTGAAGGATGAATTGGCGGCTGTGGGCCAGGTTCAGTTAAGCGCGGCGTGGACCAGCATGCCGTCCGTCACTGCGTCGGGAAAGGCCTGGGCATCGCCTGTTGCCCCCTTCGTGGCCGGGAAGAAGGAAGATGCAGATTTCCAGCCGAGTGTTGCCGCGGACGGCAAGGCATTATCGACCCACAATTTTCGCAAGCTGTTGGCCGAACAGGGCTATCAGGTGCTGGACAAACACGAAACCGGGGCGCCCGATGGTAGGGCGTGGGTGGAGTGCGGTGATCTCGACCATTTTGGGCATGAACATGGGCTTCGTTTGGCCAGGGACATCGAAAGCCAGTTGGCGCAGATTGTTGAACGCATTGCGGAGCTCAATGAAGGCGGTTGGGCGCGCTTTCGAATCGTTACCGACCATGGCTGGCTGCTAGTTCCGGGCGGGTTGCCGAAGACCGAGCTCTCCAAATTCGAAGCGGAGACCCGTTGGGGACGTTGTGCTGTCCTGAAGGATAACTCACACGGCACCGATCTGACCTTCGCTTGGGATTGGTGCAAGGATGTCCAAATTGCGTTCGCACCCGGAATCGGGAGCTTCATCGCCGGCGCAGAGTACGCTCATGGCGGTTTGACCCTCCAGGAGTGTTTGGTGCCAATCTTGGAAGTGCTGGCGACAAGCAGTCCCGTCGCCTTGGTGAAGGTCGATATCGCGAAAGTGGCATGGACGGGAATGCGCTGCAAGGTCGAGGTGAGCGCCGAGGCGGGTGTCGATATAGGAGTTCTTAAAGTCGACATCCGTACGAAAGCAGCCTTGCCGGACTCGTCGCTGGTGTCACATGCCAAGCCTTTGGCCGGCGGCAAGGCGTCGCTGGCGGTGGAGGATGATTCGAAGGAGGGCACGGCGGCCTTTTTGGTCATACTGGACGCGGCGGGCAAGGTGGTGCAGAAGAAGCCAACGACCGTCGGCGAGTGATGAGCAATTTTCTCACCGCCAGTTTAAGTAAGATCCTTAAAGACGCGGTGAGAGGGGACGAAGAATGCAATTAGATGAACTGGACCGCAAGGCCACTGCAGCGTTTGAGGGTTATGTCGTGCGCAAGGACCTGGTCCGCACTTTCAGTCGGCAGTTTCCAGTGCCGACCTATGTAGTTGAGTTCCTGCTGGGGCGTTACTGCGCCACGACCGACGAGGCGGAGATCCAGGAGGGGCTGGAAATCGTTCAGCGTCAACTGGGCTCCCGCACGGTGAAAGCGGGTGAAGAGGAGCTGTTCAAGGCCAGGGCGAAAGAGTCTGGTTCGGTGAAAATTATTGATATCGTGACGGCTCGGCTGGACGCGAAAAGCGATTCCTATGTGGCGTCGCTACCGAGCCTGCGCTTGAACGACGTGCGCATTACACCTGAGATGGTGAAGGACCATGAGCGGATGTTGACCGGGGGATTTTATGCCGAGGTCACCTTGGGTTATGACGGCTCTATCGCGCAAGAAAAGGGCGGCCGGCCTTTCGGGGTGGATGCTCTGAGGCCGATACAGTTATCTAAGCGCGAAGTACTCGAAGTCTTGGCCAAGGGGAGGGCTAACTTCAGCACGCCCGAATGGCGCGATGTGCTACTGCGTAGTGTTGGCTTCGAGCCAGCCGGCTTGACCGAGCGCGCCAAAGACGCTCTGTTGCTGCGCATGGTGCCCTTTGTGGAGCGAAACTACAACATGGTCGAGTTGGGGCCGCGAGGCACCGGGAAATCACACCTTTTTCAGCAAATATCGCCCTATGCCCATCTAATTTCCGGCGGCAAGGCCAGTGTCGCACGCATGTTCGTCAACAACAGCAATGGCCAGCGCGGGCTGGTGTGCCAGTATGATGTAGTGTGTTTCGACGAGGTTTCAGGCGTGTCTTTCGACCAGAAGGACGGCGTCAATATCATGAAAGGGTACATGGAGAGCGGCGAATTTTCCCGTGGCAAGGAGAGCATTCGCGCCGATGGCTCCATTGTGTTGGTAGGTAATTTCGATGTCGACGTCGAACACCAGCAACGGCTTGGACATCTATTTGGCCCGCTGCCAACGGGGATGCGTGACGACACGGCCTTCATGGACCGCATCCACTGCTTCCTGCCGGGCTGGGATGTTCCCAAGCTGAATCCGACCATGTTCACCGACCATTTTGGTTTGGTGAGCGACTTCCTTTCCGAGTGCTTCACTCAACTGCGCGGCCAGAGCCGGGTCTCAACCCTGCAGGGGCGAGTGTTTTGGGGCGGTGCGCTTTCTGGCCGAGATCTGAACGGGGTCAACAAGACGGTCAGTGGTTTGCTCAAGCTGCTCAGCCCCGATGCGCAGGCCCAGGTTAGTGATGAGGACTTGGAATGGGCCGTTCGCTTGAGCCTGGAGGTGCGGCGCCGGGTTAAGGAGCAACAAAAGCGCATCGGGGCCGCAGAGTTCCGCAATACGCACTTCAGCTACACGATCGGTTCCGAGGGGGTTGAGAAGTTCGTATCGACTCCTGAGCTGCAAAGTCAAGGGGGCATTGGCGACGAGCCACTTGAATGTGGCCAGATTTGGACGCTGAGTCCTGGCGGGCAGGACGAACATCCCGGGCTGTTTCGGCTGGAAGTCACCGAGGGCCCCGGCAGCGGCGTGCGGGTGTTGAATAACCCGGTGCCGGCCGCTTTCAAGGAGTCTATTCGTTGTGCGGAGCAGAACTTGTACGCGCGAGCTGTTCAGCTGGTCGGCGACCGTGACCCGCGAGCGCATGAATTCTCGGTCCAGCTGAGGGCCTTTGACGCCGCTAAATCAGGCGCCAAGACGGGCGTTGCATCACTAATTGCCTTGGCCAGTGCTTTGTTACGCAAGTCGGTGCGCGGCGGCTTGGTGGTGGTTGGAGAAGTGACGCTGGGCGGCACCATTGAACCGATTTATAACGCAGTGGCTTTGGCTGAACAATCGGTGGAGAAAGGTGCTAAGTCGCTTCTCTTGCCAGTTTCCTGCCGCAAGCAGCTGTTCGATTTGTCAGACGATATGGCGACCAAACTCGATGTTGAGTTCTATCAGGACGGCAGGGATGCGTTGTTGAAGGCGTTAGTCGACTAGTAGGCAGGCTGCGATCGGGGACATCGCTGCGCGCGCAGATCGCGGATTCGACCGGCGCGAGGTAATGAGCCTGGCCTTGGGCGATTGGGTCAGCGCAGCCACAGCGTGCTCGTCACGGGCCCGACCGGCGCAGGCAAGTCGTGGCTGGCCTGCGCGTTGGCACAGTACGCCTGCCGGCGTGGATACTCGGCGATCTACCAGCGTGTACCCCGCTTGCAGGAAGAACTGCGGATCCGGCACGGCTTTGGCGCCTTTGGCAAATGGCTGCTGCAATTGGCTAAGACTGATGTGCTGGTCCTGGATGGGGCATGGGAACAATTGACGGCATCACGCGCTCCGATCTGTTGGAGATCATCTATGACCGGGCTGGCAACAAGGCCACCAACATCACCAGCCAATTGCCGGTCGAGCACTTGCATGCCTGGATCGGCGACGCCAACATTGCCGACCCATTCTGGACCGCATCATGCAGTGCAACCACCGCTTCACGCTGACGCTGACCGGTGATTCGCTACGCACCCAACGGCCAAAAACGGCCAAAAAGGAGAAAAACATCGACCCATCGTGATCGCAGGGATTAGAATTTTGACCGCGTAACGCCATCTCCTGCGCAGCGGTCACGTTCCCCGGAATCGCTGGTCACGTTCACCGGCATACGCAGGTTAGCGCCAATATTCTTGGCCGGCTGTGATAGTTGACGCCCACCAGGCGACTCGATTCATCGAGCGGTTTGACATTGCCGCTGCGATAAGTACACTGAAGGCGTAGAACATTTTGCCTCTTAGGTTTGAAAACTATGAAACCCAGCGCTGACGAACCAATGACCATACACCTTCCTGCCGACCTGGCCAGTGAGCTGGAGAAGTTGGCGCTTGCAACCGGCGGCAACACGCGTTTGATAGCGGTCGCCGCGCTTCGAGCGTTTGTCGAGTCAGAGGCCTTGCAGATTCGTGATGTTCAGGAAAGTATTGCCGAGGCAGACCGGGGCGAATTCGCCAGCGCCGATGAGGTAGATTCCTTCTTCGCGAAATATGACAGTTAAGTGGACGAAAACCGCGCTCGCAAATCTCATTTCCATCGTCGAGTTCATCGAGCGAGACAATCCCGAGCGCGCAAAGTCGTTTGCGATGGAAATTCAATCCAAGACCAACAGGCTTACCGAGTTTCCTAGCATCGGGCGTCCTGGCCGTGTGACAGGCACGCGTGAGCTGGTCATTCACCCAAATTACATCATTTCATACCGCGTGCGCGGCGACGTCGTAGAGATTTTGCGAGTTCAGCATGTGGCAAGGCGCTGGCCGAAACGCCTTTAATAAATTACATCCACGATTGCATCTGCCAAAGCGGGGCGACGGGTTCAGTTGCGTATTT